>JAAYJM010000134.1 GCA_012522895.1 Ignavibacteria bacterium | reverse complement strand
CTATATTATTATTTATAGTATTATTAATACCAGCTAAAGCAAGCAATATGAAAGAAGAAAACCCTTTCCTTCGGGAGTTTAGCACTCCATTTCAAGTTCCGCCCTTTGATAAAATTAAAATTGAGCATTACCTCCCTGCTTTGAAAGAAGGAATGGAATTGCAAAAAAAAGAAATTGATTTTTTAGTCAATAGAAAAGATGTTCCAGACTTTAAAAATACTATCGAAGCATTGGAATTAAGCGGGGAGCTATTAAATAACGTTGCCTCTGTCTTTTATAATATGAACTCTGCAAATACTAATGCCGAAATTCAAGGCATAGCTAAAGAAATCGCGCCACAACTTTCAAAGCATAGCGATGATATAATGCTAAACCCTCGACTTTTTGCAAAAGTGAAAGAGGTTTATAATAAAAAAAATAAACTTAAACTGGAGCCAGAAGAAATGAGGCTGCTCGAAGAAACATATAAAAACTTCATTCGCTCCGGCGCCAATTTATCTGAGAAAAAGCAGAAAGAACTTAGAGAAATCAATCAGGAGCTTTCTGTTCTAACTTTGAAATTTGGTGAAAATGTTCTCGCAGAAACAAATAGATTCAAACTATTTCTTAAAACTGATGAGGAGCTTGTTGGCTTGCCTGTTAGCTTAATTCAATCAGCAAAGTTGGCTGCAAAGGAAAGCAACGATAGCGGCTATCTTTTCACTTTGCACAATCCAAGCCTTATGCCTTTTTTGCAGTATTCTATGGTTCGCGATAAAAGAGAAACTATGTTCAACGCATATTCCAAGCGTGGAAATAATAACGATGAATTTGACAATAAAGAAGTTATAAATCAAATAGTCAATCTTAGAATTAATAAAGCTAATCTTCTTGGCTATAAAAATCACTCTGCCTTTGTTCTTGAAGAAAGCATGGCAAAATCTTCTGAGGAAGTTTATAAGCTATTGAACCAACTTTGGGGGGCAGCAAAAACAGTTACAAAAAAAGAACTTAGCGAGCTTTCGGATATAGCGAGAAGAGGGAATCCTAATTTTGAAATAAAGCCTTACGATTGGCGCTTTTACGCGGAAAAACTTAGAGAAGAAAAATACAGCCTTAATGAAGAAGAACTGAGACCTTATTTTGAATTAAGCAACGTAAGGGAAGGCATATTCTATTTATCTAATCGACTTTATGGCTTGAACTTTGTAGAAATAAAAGACATACCAAAATATCACGAAGATGTCATTGCTTATGAAGTTTTAGATGGCGATAACTCGCACTTAGGGATACTTTATATGGATTTTTTCCCGAGGGAGAGCAAGCGTGGTGGTGCTTGGATGACAAGCTTTAGAAAGCAATGTATAAGAGAGGGGAAGATGTTCCACCCGGTCATTTCCATTGTTTGCAATTTTTCTAAGCCAAGTGCTGAACAGCCAGCCTTACTTACTTTCGATGAAGTAGAAACCTTTTTCCATGAGTTTGGACACGCTCTTCACGGCTTGCTTTCTAAATGCACCTACCGTAGCTTATCCGGAACAAGCGTTCCGAGAGATTTTGTAGAGCTTCCTTCTCAAATTATGGAGAACTGGGCTTCGGAGCCAGAGCTTCTCAAGCGCTATGCAAAGCATTATAAAACAAAGGAAGTTATTCCAGACCACTTAATTAAAAAGATTAATGATAGCCAGCACTTTAATCAGGGTTTTGCAACAACTGAATACCTTGCCGCTGCTCTTTTAGATATGGCTTATCACACTTTATCAAAGCCAGAAAAAATTGATGTAGTTGCTTTTGAAAATAAACTGTTAAATGATCTTGGCCTTACTCCAGAAATAATTTCACGTTACAAAAGCACATATTTTAATCATATTTTTAGCGGTGGATACTCTTCCGGCTATTATAGTTACATTTGGTCTGAAGTGCTTGATTCCGATGCTTTTGAAGCATTTAAAGAAAAAGGAATTTTTGATAAAAAGACCGCAGAATCATTTAGGAAAAATATTTTAGAAAAAGGCTACACTGAAGATCCAATGACCCTTTATAAAAATTTCAGAGGGCGGGAGCCAATTATAGACCCATTGCTTAAAAAACGCGGCTTGAAATAAATCAAGATAAATTAAATAATTGACTTATATTTCGTTCCCCCTGCTCATTCCATTTTATAATGGAAATTGATGACTTCCCCCACAATTAAGAGCAGGGGGGATTTTTTTACAAGTCCCCTGCCAACTCATTCTATCTTTTAGCTAAATCGTTGATTGTAAGAGCTTTTTCAAATTCTTCAATAATTTCAAGTTTCAATAGCTCAACAGCACTGCTTGAATCCAGAACTTCGTGATTCTTTATTTGTTCTATTAGCTCTTGAGAAATACAAAGCTTAGAAGAACTTGTTTCATTTGCCCAAGTTTTATAGCCCATATTCCAAGCAAGCCACTCTGAGGTTGAGACGACTACTGTTAAAGGCTGTTTCAAATTGTCTAAACTACTATATCTGCTTATCTGTTCCTCAGCTTCCAGTCCCTCGCTTTTTTTTTCATTTTGAGGCAAATCATCATAGGCGGTATGATGAAAAAGAATTACATCGCAAATCTGCTTTGGCAAATTCCATTTTTCAGCAAGCCAAGCTCCAACATCGCTATGACTGGATTTAAGGACAATTTTTTCTGCATCTACAAGCGAAAACCTTCTAACCTGCTGAACTTGGCGAATTTTTAAATACTCCTTAGAAAAATATTGAGCAAGGACGAGAATTCCAATATCATGCACTAAACCAGCCACGAAAGCCTCGCCAGCAAGCCGATACCCGTATTTTCTTGCTATAACTCTTGACGCTGCACCGCAAAAAACTGAATACCTCCAAAAAGATTCAATGTCTAAAATAGCTGGGTTAATATTTATCATTAAACGTCTTAAAAGCATACTTAAAACAATCTCTCTTATTGCATTTAGTCCCATCACAACAACCGCAAGGTCAACGGTCGCGATTCTTCGTGCAAAGCCATAGTAAGGTGAATTAGCAGCAGTTAAAACGCTGGCAGTGAGCGCTTGGTCTCTTTCTATAAGATTTGCAAGAGTTGAGGCACTTAAATTTGTATTGTCAACGGCTTGCAATACCTCGGAAATAACAAATGGAATGGTGGGGAGTTGACGAAGTGAATCTAATTTTTTTCTAATAGCTGGATTAAGCATTCTCGAACTCTGCTACTTTTTGCTTCAAGTCCTTTAAAACCTGTGTGTGAATTTGACAAACTCTGCTTTCAGAAATATTTAGCAACTGTCCAATTTCTTTAAAAGTCAAGTTTTCATAATAGTAAAGAATCATAACATTTCTTTTTGATTCTTTTAATTCAGATAAGGAATGAGATATAAAGTTAATCCGCTCTTCGTTTTCAATATTTTCAACAACGTTTTCTGGGTGGGGGTCGGCTAATTCTTCTATTATGTCGTATTCGCCGTCAGCCGTTTGAACGATATTAGAATCTGCTAAATAGCTTGTGTTTTTTGCCGCCGCAGCAGCCTCCAAATAAGATAAATAAACTTCTTCTGAAACATTTAATTTTTTTCTAATTTCTTCTATCGTTACTTCTCTACCTTCTTTGCCGCGCAAAAAATCAGCAGCATTAGTGAAATCTTGTGCTTTTTTTCTTGCCGTTCTGGAAAGCCAATCTAACTTGCGTAACTCATCTTGAATTGTTCCTTTAACTCGGGGGAGAGCATAAGACTCAAATTTAATACCTCTTTCCAATTCAAATCGCTCTATTGCTTCGCTAAGCCCGAGGATACCAAAATGAATATAGTCAGCCTCAGATAAAAGAGTGTTTTTAGGAAGATTCATATTTTGCAAAACATATTTAATTAGCCAAAGATAATTTATAATTAGCTTGTTTTTGATTTGCAAATTTGGAGCTTCGCTATAATTTTTCCAAAGTTCTAATATTTCTTCTTCTTTAGTTGGCATAAATTAAAATAGGGGCGTTGACAATTTAATATATATAATTTAATTATATTTCTTATTTCTTTTCAATAAAAAAACAAATGCTGTATATTTTCACATATAATCTTTTTTATTTTTTTTTAATTAGCTTAACGTAGAAAAATATCTATAAGATTTTTCTATATTGTATTAAGTCATTAGCGCTATGTAATTGAATTGCAAGCACTAATGACTTGTTGTTTATTAATGATTAGTTGTCTATTAACTGCTTATAATATAATGTAGTTAATATCAACAACTTAATATTGGAAAAAATTACGCAATTTCTTTAGCTGCTGGCATTAAAAAGAGCTTTCCAGCAAAGGCATAACTAAGATATATAGCAAATGAAAAACCAAGATCACTTAATAAAGTATTTCTGAAAAATGGAATTGCCATTTCATAGCAAAGAATAAGACCACTCAAATCACGAGTATAATCGTTAAGCATCATCCAAAAACCAAAGTTGCTTATAATAAAGAAAACAAGGGAACTTGCAATTGAGGCAAAAAATATCTTTACAAAGCTCAGTTTCTTGCTTATTAGATAACCAATAAAAACTGCAACTACAAAGCTAAGATAAACAGCCCAAATTACAGGGTGAAAGCCCAAAGCGAGATCGCTTAGCAGCATTGCAGCAATTGGAATAAGAATTGCAAATCTTTGTTTTAAAAAGTAAGTCCCAGCAAATAAAGATAGAGCCATGATTGGACTAACATTTGGTATGTCAATAAAAATCCTTGAGCAAGCAGCAATTATCACAAGAACAGTTGCTATAATTAAACTTTGATTGTTCTTTAAGTTCATTTTTAACCTTTCATTTTATTATATAAATAGGGGATTATGTAAATGCTATAACGAAAACATTGGTTTTTTAATGTTATCAGTTAGTTTACATAAATCAAACTTTAATTGTTTTTTTAAGTTCATTCAGTTAGTTTACATAATATCAATTATATTACATTAATTATTTTTTCTTTACTTCTAAAACTGAGTTATCTATTAACGATTTCAAGGTGTTTGCAACAACTGGGTCGTCATTTTGAATCCTTGAAGAAATACGATCCTTTATCTCTCTTATCATTATTCCTTTATAATGCCTTTCGGGGTCAGACATATTGACATAAGAAT
>JAAYJM010000133.1 GCA_012522895.1 Ignavibacteria bacterium | reverse complement strand
CCTATAAAAGAGTAATAGGAAATTCAAATATTGTTATTACAAGAGGAGAAAGAGTTATAAAAGAAATTAATAATTTTTTTCACAGAGTTATCAATTGTGTTTACGTTCCAAATTTATATTTATTTGATAATAAAAAAGTCGAAAATATAGAAAATAAAAAAAAGATAATATTATACTGTGGTTCTTTTTCCAAATCAAAAAGAGTTGATATATTAATCGAAGGATTATATTATTTAAAAAAAAATTTACAACTTACTAACTATACTGTTAAATTGTTTGGAGATGGAGAATTAAAGCAAGAAATTATCAAAAAATCCTTTGAATATGGTTTGGCAAACTTAGAATTTAATAGTTACATAAATGAAATCGAAAAAGAAATAATTAATTCAGATGTAGCAATAAAGACATCAGAAAACGAAGGGCAGCCTATGTTTTTAGTTGAGTCATTAGCTTACGGTATACCAGTCATTATGCCAAATATTTCAAATATTCCAGATTTAGCAATTCATAACTACAATGCTCTTCTTGTTGAACCGCTTGACGTGGAAGGATTTGCTGATGCTATTTATAGGCTAATGACGGATGAAGTTTTATATAAAAAACTAAAGGCAGGCGCTCAGAACTTTAGAAAAGAACATGAATATGAATTCTCTATGGAAAATATAACTAATATTTGGAATGATATTTTTAAACAATTAGGACTTATTGAAGAAACTAATGCTAAATAACTCAACTATACTTGTTACTGGTGGTGCAGGGTTCATCGGCTCCAATATTGTAAAACGTTTGCTCGAGCTTGGAAATAATGTCAACGTTCTTGACAATTTTTCTACTGGTAAAAGAGAAAATTTATTCCCTTTTAAAAAGCATACGAAATTTAAGATTTTTGAAGGGGACTTGCGAAGCTTTCATATAGTTCGCGATGCCGTTAAGGGCTGCGAATATGTTCTTCATCAGGGGGCTTTGCCTTCTGTCCCCCGCTCTATCAAAGATCCGATTACTTCAAATGATGTGAACATATTGGGAACACTTAACGTTTTAGAAGTTGCAAAAGAATTTGGTGTAAAGCGTGTTGTTTATGCTTCTTCCTCTTCTGTTTACGGAAACTCGGAAAAGCTTCCAAAAGTTGAAGATATGCCAGTCAATCCTCTTTCTCCTTACGCAGTTACAAAATACGCTAGCGAGCGGTATTGCCAAACTTACTATTGGTTATATGGACTTGAAACTGTTTCCCTGCGATATTTCAACGTGTTCGGTCCTAACCAAGACCCCACTTCGCAATATAGCGCCGTAATTCCAAAGTTTATAAAAGCAGTTATGAACGATAACCAACCAATAATTTTTGGTGACGGTCTGCAGTCCCGTGATTTTACTTTTGTGGAAAACAATGTTCAGGCAAATATTTTAGCTTGCATTGCTCCAAATGCAGCAGGTGAGGTTTTTAATATCGCTTGCGGCGAGAGATTCACTTTAATTGATTTAGTAAATGAAATTAATAAAATTCTTGGAAAAAATATTGAACCGATATTTGAAAAAGACAGAGCTGGGGACGTTAAACACTCACTTGCAAGTATTGAAAAAGCAAAAAAAATATTAAGTTTTAATCCCAAAGTATCTTTTAAAGAGGGATTGGAAAGAACAATAGAGTTTTTTAGATAAATAATGAAACCATTTATTCACTGATTAACACAGATAAATCAGAGCGAATCAGCGGATGCATGATATATAAAAGATAAAGAT
>JAAYJM010000132.1 GCA_012522895.1 Ignavibacteria bacterium | reverse complement strand
TGATAATATTATGAAATGAATCTTCACAATTTATTTAACTTAATGTTTTAAAAGGTATTTTGGGTTTGAAGGGCTGGTAATTTTATTTGAATTTTTTTAATATGATTTTGCTTTTTATAGGCATTTTTCTCATTCACTTTTAGCAAAGCTTCTCCCCCTACATTGTTAAATTTGCAGGGGGAAAAATCTCTAATTCATTTCTTTAACCAAATTAGCGAAGTTATTTAATAAATCTGGCAATTTGCTTAAATCTTTCCCGCCGGCGCTGGCAAGGTGAGCTTTCCCTCCCCCGCCTCCGCCAAGGGTCTTTGCAGCAGCAAGCACTAATTTTGAAGCGGGGTATTTCCCTGTCAAATCGTCAGTTACAGCGCAAACAAGTTGAGCTTTGCCATTTAAAGGAGCTGCAATCAACGCAATGCCTTGCTTTGCAAGCTGATTACGAAGATCTTCTGCAATATCTCGCATTTGGTTTAAATCTTCAGCTTTTACCTCTGTTGCAATTATTCGTATATCGCCAAGCTTTTTTGCATTTTCAATCAAGCTGCCCAAATGTTTGCCAAGCTCTTGCATTTTAAGGGAATTGACCTCTTTTTCAAGATGCTTTATTTTTTCTAAAAGCTCTTGCTGTTCTGCTTTTTTTTGCTCAATTTTATGATTCAAGTCCAAGACATATTTTTGCACTTGCTTTCCAGTAATTGCCTCAATTCTCCTTATTCCAGCAGCAATGGAGGATTCGGAAATAATTTTGAAAAAGCTAATCTGTGCAGTATTTTCAACGTGTGTCCCGCCGCAAAGCTCCATTGAAAACTTAGGATCCATTTTAACTACCCGAACATGATCTTCATACTTATCGCCAAAAAACATTTTTATTTTTTCATATTTTTTTGCTTTATCTAATTTCATTTCCTCAGTTTGAACCTTAATTCCATCGAGAATTTTTTCATTTACAATCCTTTCAATTTCAAGCAGTTCTTCTTCTGAGCATTTTTCAAAATGGTTAAAATCGAAGCGAAGATAATCTGGGGCAACAAGCGAGCCAGCTTGCTTAACGTGAGCGCCAAGGACCTCGAAAAGAGCTTCGTGCAGCAAATGCGTTGCTGAGTGATTGCGCATTATGTCTTTTCTACGCTTTGCATCAACCTCCAAAAAGGCATTAGCACCAAGGAGTTGCTCGATTTCTCTATCGCAAAAATGAACTATGGCTTTATTAATTTTTTTCACGTCTAAAACCTCATATTTCTCGGCAGCAAGCGTAATAGTGCCGGTATCTGCAACCTGTCCCCCGCTTTCAGCATAAAATGGAGTTTTATCAAAAATTATCAGATTCTCTTTTACAAACAAAACTTTTGCCTCGATAGAAAGCTCAGTATAGCCAATAAACTCAGTTTCAAGCTGAGTATTAAGTTGCTCTACTTCTTGATTAATCTGCTTTCTTGCCTTGCGGGAGCGATCTTTTTGCTCTTGCATTTTTTCGTTAAATTCTTTTATATCAATAGAAAAGTCATTTTCACGAGCAATAAGTTCAGTCAAATCGAGCGGAAAGCCAAAGGAATCGTAAAGCAAAAAGGCATCGGCGCCAGAAATAATTTTTTTCCCTTCTTTTTTTGCAATTTGAGATATATGCTCAAATTTATCAAGTCCGCGTTCAAGAGTTTGCAAAAAGCTTTCCTCCTCCGCTTTAATTGCCTTCTCTATAATGCTCTGGCTTTTCCTTAACTCTGTAAAAAAATCGCCCATAGCGTCAACTAAAATTTGGACTAAAGAAAAAATTACTGGCTCGCGGAATCCAAGATTTCTTGCAAATCGGGATGCACGGCGTAAAATCCTACGTAAGACATAGCCGCGCCCTTCGTTGCTTGGCAAAG
>JAAYJM010000131.1 GCA_012522895.1 Ignavibacteria bacterium | reverse complement strand
GGCTTAATGCTATGCTCGCAAAATGAAGATGACAGCTTTTCCGAGGAAAAACTTGAATCCTTTGCCGTTGATAACTCTATAACAGAAAAGGTTTTAAACGAGCTAACTCTTCCCAGTGAAGAAAAATGCTATCTTTGCTCGGAGTCCTACCTTTTAGAGTGCTTTTGGAAAATTCTAAAAAAATATGACCCAATTCACCTTATTTCTTTCAATGGTAGAAACTTCGATGCCCCATTTTTAATGCTACGCTCCTCGCTGCTAAAAATTCGTCCAAGCAAAAATTTAATGACTGGCACGCGATTCAATTATCCTTTGCATACCGACTTAATTGACGAGTTGACCTTCTATTCTGGCTCAGCTTACGGAGCAACGCGCCGCTTCAATTTCGATTTTTTTGCTCGTGCTTATGGCATCCACTCTCCAAAAGCAGATGGTATTGACGGCTCAAAAGTTCCAGAATTCTTTCACAATGGAAAGATTTTAGAAATTGCCCAATACTGTTTAAGGGACGTAAAAGCTACTTGGGATCTTTTTAAAATTTGGAATGAGTATTTAAGGTTTTAAGCTAAGCTATCGTTGATTGAGGAGAATTCTTTAATTGTTTTTTGAAAAAAAGATGGACGCCACCTCAAAGGTGGAGTCCATCTGATAAGTCAAGTAATCCTTAAATCAGGGTTCTTATGATTTACTCTATATTCCTTGGAGCAATCATATTCTCAGGTTTCAATAGCTCTTCAAGTTTTTCTTTCGTTAAAAGGTTTCTTTCTAAAACTAACTCGTAAACGCTAATATTTTTTTCTAAAGAATCCTCTGCAAGCACAGAGCAAGCATCATAGCCCAATATTGGCACAAGTGCAGTAACAATGCCAATGCTATTGATGACCATATTTCTACAAACTTCTCTATTTGCAGTAATTCCATCAATACATTTATGTTTCAAAACCGCAATACCGTTCTTTAAGATTTCAATAGATTCAAAAATGCTTTGAGCAATAATCGGCTCCATCACATTAAGTTGAAGCTGACCTGCTTCGGCTGCCATAGTAACCGTTAAATCATTCCCAATAACTTTAAAAGCGATTTGATTTACCACTTCTGGAATAACCGGGTTTACTTTCCCGGGCATAATTGAAGAGCCGGGCTGCATTTTCGGTAAATTTATTTCGTGCAAGCCAGCCCTTGGTCCCGAGCTTAAAAGACGGAGGTCATTGCAAATTTTTGATAATTTAACCGCAAGACGCTTAAGAGCTGAAGAATAAATGACAAAAGCGCCGGTGTCTTGTGTTGCTTCAACCAAGTTAGAAGCTAAACGAAGAGGAAGCCCAGTAATTTCCCAAAGATATGAGGTTGCAATCTCACGATAATTTACAGGGGTGTTAATACCTGTTCCGATAGCAGTTCCGCCGAGGTTTATCTCTTGGAAAAGCTTTGCGTTTTGATTTAATCTTTCAATTTCTTCGGAAAGCGTAACGGCATAGCTCTCAAACTCCTGCCCAAGCGTCATTGGAACAGCATCTTGAAGCTGAGTGCGTCCCATTTTTATAACATCTGAGAACTCAACACCTTTTTTATGGAGCGATGCAATTAATTCTTTTAAACTTTGTATTAGCTTTTGATTACAATAAGCCAAAGCTATATTGAGCGAGGTAGGATAGACGTCATTTGTAGATTGAGACAAATTGACGTGATTATTGGGATGGCAATGTTCGTAATCCCCTTTTTCATAGCCCATAATCTCGAGGGCGCGATTGGCAATAACTTCATTAGCGTTCATATTGGTTGAAGTGCCAGCGCCACCTTGAATCATATCGACAACGAAGAAAATATGATTTTTCCCGTTTATTATCTCCTCGCATGCTTGAAACATTGGGAATGCGGTTTCTTCTGGTAAAATTTTTAAATCATAGTTAGCCTTGGCGCAGGCAAGTTTGACTTGAGCCAATGCAACAATTAGCTCTGGAACGTGATTAATTGGAATACTGGTGATGTTAAAATTCTCCAAAGCGCGAAGGGTTTGAATGCCATAGTAGAATTCATAAGGCACATCGCGATAGCCAAGTAAATCGTGTTCCCTGCGTGTTTTTCCGGAAACGTATTGAGCCGCAGCGTCAACAACTTTGTTAGTAGTTTGACGCATCCGTCTGGCAATAATTCTTGAAATTTTAGAAAGAATTTTTGCAGCGGTTTGGGGATGCGATTCAAGCAATGCGTTAATGCGGGATCTGCAAATAGTGAAGATAGTTGTGTCTTCTTTAGCTATAGCAGATGTAGAGTGCGGGTAATCATCCATTAAAGCACCTTCACCAAGGAAATCGGACTTCCCGAAGAAAGTAATGCGTTTGTCCTCTCCATAAGAAGATTTTTTGAAAAGCTCTACCCTTCCTTCGTAAATGAGGAATAAACGAGTGCGCGGGGTGTTCTCTTCAAAAACCAACTCTCCTTTCTGGTATGTTCGCACCTCAATAATGCTTGCTATCACCTGCAATTCATCATTATCTAATCCGTTAAACAGCTCTATTTGCTGTATGAAACTCTTTATAGTTTCTTGTTCCATATTATTACCCTCGAAAATTTTATTTAATACTCTCCCATTTTGAATTTTGTTTCTTCGATAAAAATTTAAAAACTCCAAAAAACATCCCTAAATTCATATAAAAGAAAACGTAAGCAAAACGGAATATAATACATTTTATATTTAATTTTTCTAAAATCCAACCGACAAAAATAAGCAAAAAAGTAATTCCAATTAAATATAAACTAATATAAGGAATTATTGCTTCTTTGTAAAATAAAAATGAGATTATGCTTGCAATAAGCAAAAATGGTGGCACATACCACCTTGAAACTTTATGCGAAAAAAGAAAAAAAGCAGCAAGTGGAGTTTTGAATGAAAAAATTTTTCTTGCGTTCCAAACTGAAGACATGCTGCAAGCAGCCATTCTAACTCTTCGTGAAAATTCTCCTTTCAGCGTCTTTCCTCTTATTTCATAGACAAGCGATCTATCTTCGAGTATAATTCTTTTTTTCTCAAAGGAAACGTAGAGCAGTGGAGTAAAATCATCGCAAACATATTCATTTGGCAATGCCCTGAATAAACTTTTGCGAATAGAGTAAAAGCCACCGCTTCCGTTCATAGTCGCGAAAATCGAACCCTCTTTTTTCCTTAAATATTTTTCAAACAGTCTATATTTGTCCTCGCCAAAATGCCCAGAATTAACATCATTTTCTCCTTCAAGACTCATGATTGTGGATAGCACTATTCCTACATCGTCATCATTAAAACTTTCAAGCATTAAGCTAATAGAATTTTTGCTAATTCTTATGTCGGCATCTAAGAAAAATAATATTTCTCCCTCCGCTTGAGGAGCAAGAATATTTACTACTTTATTCTTTCCAGACCTCGGCAGGTCAAAAAATTTTAATTGCGGATAAATTGGCATTAATTTTTTTACTATCTCAGCCGTTTTGTCAGTAGAACCATCTGAACCAACTAATAACTCAATATCCTCACTTGGGTAATCGGATTGAAAGACCGAGTGAATGCAATCTTCGATTAGCTCTTCTTCGTTATAGCAGGAAAGAATAATGGATATTTTTTTCCTTAAACCAACTTTTTTATTTACTTCTTTTTTAAATATTTTTGAAAAAAAGAATAAAATAGCGGGGTATACCGCATAAGGATACAAAATTAGGAAAAAGAGTAAAAGTAGTATTATATCAGAAAAATTTATGTTCATATTGTCAAAAATAATCATATCTAAAAACAATGTAGGCAAACTGCGAAGGCTTGTCATTAATAAATCTTAACTGAAATGCAGATTGTAAATTAAAGCCTCGAAAAATTTCCCAGCCGAAATTTACTTCTGCCTTCACTGTGTTTTCTCGAACTCCATCAAGAAAAGTAACGGTTTCCGAATCCTCGGGCATTTTTGTTTTCAGCACATCGCCGCCAACGTTTCTTACTATGTTGCCGTTTTCATCTGTAATATTTGCGCCGTGCCGCGAGTATGAAAACTTAAAAAATATGGGATAGCGATTTCCGTAATATGTTTTGATTTGCAAAAGTATTTCATCGGAATTCGGCTCTAAATCTGTGCATAAAATCCAGCCATCGTTTGTGTAAGATTTTTGGTAATCAAAATGCGAAAATGTGTATGGCTCTATTCTTGTATATTCAATTCCCAGTTCAGAATTAAAGGGCAAAGAAAAAAGAACTCCAATATTTGAAGCAATTTTATTACTCCAGTAGCCGGTTCCAATTTTTTCAAACATAATATCATCAAGAATAAAGCTTCCTTTCACTTGAAAGCCTGGAAAGGGACGCAAAGTCATATCCATTCCCATCAAGGAATTATCGCGATCTCGGAGAGAATGCTCTAAATTTTTGAAAAAGCTAAGCGGGTTTAGATAAGCTAAATCTATCGGTCTATTGGCATAAACCACCGATTCAAAAAAACCAAACTCGCCCCAGCTTGGCTTAATTGCAAAGCGATGAAGGGTTAAATATTTAGTTGGAATCACAGTATTAAATCCCGCATCGGGTCCCTCGACCGGCAAAGCTAAAATACTTGCATGGGCAAAGCTATATTCAAATGTTTTAAATTTTGCGCCCAATGTTAGCATATCAAAATTGGGGGAGCTGTTTGAAATAAAAAGCTTGCTATTAACCCCAGAGCCAATTTGAACGGACTGCCTGCCTATTGCTGCCCTAAACCAATCGCTTTGAAAGATTATGCTTGATTCAGAAAAATCGAAATCGCTATTCAAATCGGAAAATTTTACATTTTGACTTATTCTTTTGTTTTCAAAAGCTAAATCGCGATTTCCGTTTAAGAGCATTCCATTTGTTGCTTGAAGGAAATAGCCAAACTTTCCATCTATAGTTCCCAAAAGTCTAAAGCCCAAATTCCCAAGAACAGCATTTTCCGATTCTCCACTTTCAAATCGAGCTAAAAAGTCTATTGAGCCAAGCGGACTAATTGAGACTGAGTTTAAGCTATCCGAGTAGTGATATATATATTTTTCGTCATTTGAGAAAAATCTATTGGAAATCAGTTGCGTTGAATCTGAGCTGCTATAAAAAAGAACGGCATTTTCAGTTTGCTCGATTCCAAATTCTTTTGCAAAAGTGGAGAGCGTGGATTTTTCAACGCTTGAAAGTTTTTCCTCGTTATCTTTTAAAATTTTGAGCAAACTTATAATTTCATTTTTTTGGAATGGAATTGCAGACATAGAAAAGTGCTTGAAAAACCCTTTAGTTTCTGCATACGTAAGAAACTCGTATACCGGGTGCTGAATAGGTATTAATTCAATTTGAGCATCGACTGTGCGCGTTATCCCAAAGAAAAATAAAGCTGTTATAATGCAAAATGCTGTTTTTATTTGAATATTTTTAGTATTTTTTTTCATCAGAAAACTTTACGCTGCCTGCCAAGTATTTAAACCGTTATTTTGAAAACATATAGTATATAAGGTTAATAATTGAAGCAGCTGCAGCAAGCGTGGTAGCTATTGTTGCATATTTTTGCAATTCTACGCCAGGCGGGAGATCGGGAGGACGTGGAACGTAAATCTCATCACCGGGCTCAATTATAGCCCTTGAATCTGCTTCAAGCCAAACCTTTGTTCTGCCTTTTATTATCCTTGCCCTGCTTTTCGATGCGCCAACAGCAAAACCAGCCGCTTTTTCTATATACCATTGCATTGTTTTGCCTTCCTCAAAAAGCACAAAACCTGGACTGTTGACCTGCCCATAAACGTAAATATTTGTCGGAACAGTTGGAACAATCACCACATCTCTATCTTCAAGCAACACGTTGTCGTTGGCTGAATTATGCTCAAAACATTTAACAAAATCGCAAGAAACTGCATTCTGTCTATAAAGCATATCCAATTTAAAGCGGGTTGTGTCCTCCATAGAAAGATCACTATACTGGAAATTCTTCAAAATATCATCTTCGATAATATTGCTCATAGTTTGCCTGTTTCTCACTATTAAGCTAAGGCTAAGCGAGGCATCATCAAGAAAACCACCGGCAAGAGCGATAAGCTCTTTCAATCGCGTTTTTCCGGGCTCAATTCTATAAACACCGGGCTTTTTCACTCGACCTTTTATAGAAACGGCAGAATGCTGCTTTACATTTTGAGGCTTTTCTACTCCGACTACTATATAATTTCCGGGCTGAAGTTCAATGTCTCCACTTAAAAGATTCATTGAACTATCTATGCTCAATTTATATTCCTTGCTATCGGCACTATAAAGAATAGCATTGTTCAAATCTGCGTCATCGCGCAGACCGTAACCAAATTTTAATAGCAAAGAAGCTTTGTCGCCTTTTTGAAAAGATGTAATAATCGGGCGATGGACGGCGCCGCTAATAGCTATTGTCGTTTGAAATTCGTCTTCAAATGGCACAAAAATTACATCGCTTTCAGAAATATAGGGGTCAAACTCTGGACTATTAAGGGCAGTAGATTTTTCAATGTCCGCTCGCGAAGATTTTCCATTACTATGCAAAACTGTTATATTTCTATTTACGGTAGAGGGAATGGTTGCAACGCCGCTTCCGCTGAAATCTTTCAACAACTGCTTTTGCTGTTCTTTAGCTCGCGTTAATGAATATAAAAATTGGGGGGCAACTTGCTTATTGCTTGGCTGAATATTTGCAATGCTTATTGCGTTGGAAACTCTATAACTTGATGGCAAAATATAAGTTCCGGGAAATAGCACATTGCCATTTACAGTAACCATCACATTTCTTGGTTTATAAAGAGAAACCCAGCCTTCATTCTTTGGATTTTTTGCCTTAACTGCTTCCAATACTAATTGCTTAACCTCGCTTAAAGTTTTGTCGAGAACGTCAAGCTCGCCAATCCTCGGTAAAAAGATTTTGCACTCCGGAGAAACAAAAATTTGCTGCTGGCTTGGCTCCTCCAATAAATTTTGAAAGAGTAAAATATCGCCGGGACCCAATTTATAAAAATCTGAATATATTATGCTTCCATAAGTAAAGCCTTCAGCTTGCTCTAAAAGGTTTGATGATAAATTGCTTAAAGAATTTTCTTTAAAAAAGAAATCTGTATCAAAATTGGTAAATCCCTTTGTTTGAGAAGCTAAGCTGTTGAATATAATAACGTTTAAGAATATTGCAAGTATAATTAAATTTACTTTTTTCATAAATAATTTTTAATAGTAAAATTTTGTTACAAATTTAACAAACTTATAACTAATAAGCTAATTAATCATTTTTAGATTTATGCCAGCGCTAAGTTCCGCTTCTTAAAATTGCTCCAGCACACGAACATCATTTTGATAGAATAAACGAATATCATCAATCCCGGTTTTCAGCAGCGCAACTCTTTCTATTCCAAAGCCGAAGGCGTATCCTGTATAAATTTCTGGGTCTATGTCGCATTCTTTAAGCACATTTGGATGCACCATCCCGCAGCCAACTACTTCTAACCAGCCACTATGCTTGCATATACGACAGCCACGTCCTCCGCATAAAAAACAAGATATGTCCATTTCTGCACTTGGCTCGGTGAAAGGGAAAAAGGAAGGACGGAATCTAAATTTTGACTGCTCTCCATACATTTTTTTGGCAAATGCGATTACCGTTCCTTTAAGCTCGGCAAAAGTAACCCCTTTATTAATATAAAGACCTTCGATTTGATGAAACTCCGCAAGAGAGCGAGCGCTTATCGCTTCATTTCGATAAACACGTGCCGGCATAATTGAACGAATAGGCGGCTTTTGAGCTTTCATCAGCCTTATTTGAACGGGAGATGAGTGGGTTCGCAACAAAGCATTGTTTTTTGATTCAATAAAAAAGGTGTCCTGCATATCGCGTGCCGGGTGGTCGGGTGGAAAGTTTAGTGCGTCAAAATTATGGTAACCATCTTCAATGTCTGGACCCTCTGCCACAGAAAAGCCCATAGAATTAAAAATATCCACCATCTCTTGCATAATTTGATTGACCGGGTGGGCAGCGCCAATGAAATTTCTTTTGCCCGGCAAGGTCAAATCTATATCTGGACTTGCTTGGCTTCCCTGCTCGTATCTTTCTTTTAGCTCTTTATAAACGTTCTCAGAATAATTTCTTAATTCGTTTAAAATCTTTCCAATAGCTGCTTTTCGCTCTTTGGGAGCTTCTTTCATTCTATCGAAAAAGCTTTGGACTGCTCCTTTTCTAACGAGATATTCAAGTCGAAAACTTTCAAGATCTTCAGTTTTTCTAATTAATTTTACTTTTTCTTCAATTTTCTTTCTTAACTCTAAAATTTCCTGTTCCATAAACCAAATCAATTTTGTAATAATTTTTTTGTAAAATTACGAAATTTTTCCATCAATATAATTAGATTTCTTTCAAAGTGCTGTTTCAGCATTTGAGTTAAGCGTATATTATCCACGCGTGAAAAGAACAAGCAAAGCAAATAAAGTTATTTCAAATATTTCATTGCCTCTTCAAAAACCGCTTGAACTGTGATCTGGCTCATATCGTCATTATATTCTATTTCTTTATTATATTCTTTGTCGCTCGTTTTGGGTGGCGATATAATCGTTGCCAAGTCGCTCAGAGGTCCCCAGCGTCTTGATGAAATATGTGGAGTGTTTGGGTAAAGTCCAATAAGCGGAATTGAGAGCGCTGCCGCAATGTGCAGAACGCCAGTTGAATTTGAGATAAAAAGTTTTGATTTGGAAATTAAGGCAATGGTTTCTTCTAAACTTAATTTGCCGCATAGATTAATTGCTTCATTGCAAATGGAGTTCACGGCGCCGCATAGCTCAAATTCGCCAGCTATTCCGGTAATCAGTATATTTATTCTTTTTTCTTTTGCTATTTCAGCAGCTAAATATCCGAAATTACTTGCAGCCCAATCCTTAGCTGAGGACTTGCTGCCGGGGTGCAAAATAATATAATCTTCTTTTTCTATGTCAAAATATATATCACTAATTTTTTTCTTCAAAGAATTTAGTCCAGCATCGCTTGGCTCAATTTTAACTGGCTCCAAGTCCGCTTTCACATTAAAGCTTTGCTCAATTAAATGTAAATTGTATTCTGCCTCGTTAAAAATGGAATCCTTTCTATGCTCATATATTTTCCTATTAAAAAGAAAAGAATACCAGCGGTAGCCAGTCCCAATTCTATGCTTAACAAAGGAAACATAAGCAGCAAGCGCTTCTTCAAACTTGGGTCTGGGGAAATAAACTATATCAAATTTGCTCTTTCTGAAAATGTTGCACAGACTGTTTAAAGATTTATCCACATAAATCACTTTGTCGACGAAAGGATAATTCTCTAAAATTGGAGCGCAGTATGAAGAGGCAAGTAAAGTAATATGAAATTCATTGTTAATTTTCTTTAATGCCTTGCACATCGGCAATGTTAATAACATATCGCCCAAGCCATCGGTTCTAAGAATTGCGATATTATAGCTCTTTTCTCGGTTTAAACTGCTTTTCACTTTTTATTAACAATTAATTAAAAAAATTTAATTTCTCATTAATTGTAATATAAAAAAAATTCCTTTAAGTTTAAAATGTTTGTAAGTGCATAATTTACAAATGTTATTGTTTTGTTTAATTTTTTAAAGGTTAGAATGTTAAAAGATTTCGTAAAAGAGCGTCTGCAAAAGTATAATAGATCAGCTATCAAAATGAAAAGGATAGGCTCCTCTATTTTATTGTTCTCTTTTATCACTCTTATAACAATTTTCTTAAAAGCCGGAGCAAGCAACGAGCATTTCTTGATAGCAGGTGAGAATAACGGTAAAATTGACGGAATAGATCTTAAAGATCTCCTGCATATTGATATAAATGAAATGAATTTGAATGAAATACATTATCCTTCCATTAAGTTGCAAGCAGTTGAAGGAAAAGCTTCTTGGTATGGAAAAAGATTTCATGGACGCAAAACGGCAAGTGGCGAAAAATATAATATGAACGCTTATAGCGCTGCGCACCGTAAATTAGCTTTCGGCACAATCGTGAAGGTAACAAATACTTCTAATAATAAATCTACACTCGTTCGAATTAACGACAGAGGTCCCTTTGTAAAAAATAGAATAATTGACCTCTCTTACAAAGCAGCAAACGAAATCGATGGATTCGGAGTTCCTAATTTGAGAATTGAATCGCTTTCTGCAAAGGAGGTGGAAACAAATACCTCACAAATTCTTATGCTTTGTTACTCTCCTTCGTTTGAGCTTCTTTCTTTGCCAATATCAGAGCTGTCAATTCTTCATACAACTGACGACTTTGACAAGGCAAACGAAATGCTTAGTTTAATTCAAGAAGAATTTCCTGATGAAAGAGTTTATATAGCCGTTGCTTCTAACTATCTTTCAAAAAACAGGAAATCGCAACATTACTATCTTAGCACTCTGTCAGTCAATCAGGATATCTATATGAAATTCAAGGAAATTGCAGAGCTAAGATAAGCTATATCATTTTGGATAAAAGCACTGTTTGTCCAAGTTTAGGCAGCGCAAAGCGAGCTTAAGCAAACTCGCTTTTACAACTGCTTATAATATTAATTTAAATAATTTGCAGACACTTTAAGTTAAGAGCCGCTTCCGTGCGGCTCTTTTTTTATAAGTGATGACTTATCTTTTACTTTATGTTTTTATAAGCATTTTTTTTAATTAGAAAAAAGCCTATCTGTTTTTTTTTTAAGTTAATAAAATTCTGTAACAATAATACAATTATTCCGTCATATTTAAAGTTGACTTTATTTAAGAAAAACACACTATTTATAAATTAAGGAAAAATTATGAACAGAATAATTATAATAATTATTTCAGCTTTTTTGCTAAGCAACTTTGCAAATTCTCAAACTAATTACAAAGCAGATTTAAGTAAAATTCTGATAGAAAAAGATGGCTCGGTTTTACTTCCAATAGAAAAACTGAAAGGAAAATCCGATATTTATAGCTCTGGCATTGAGCAAAACGCAGACGCCTGGGAAAATTTTAGAAAAGAATATGGAGCTTGGACAATCACTTTCGACAAGCTAACAAATACCCCAAGAAGAGCTTTCGGAAAGCCTATACAAATAGCAGGCTACTCCGAGATTACTGAAAAGAACTTGGAGCAAGCATCTCTAAGCTTCTTAAAGCAATTTGCAGATTTATTTAACATAGATGCAAATCAATTAAAGCTAAGAAATTCAAATTTTATAAATAATACATGGTATGTGAAGTTTTATCAAGAATACCAGGGAATAGAGGTTCTCCTTTCTGAAATAGATTTACGTATTTCTAAAGATGCTAAAGTTTTTTCCTTTGGAGTTGATTTTTATAATAATATAAATCTTGATTTGAGCCCGAGTATAAGCGCATCAACTGCAATAGAAAATGCACATTTTGGCTTAGATTTCAATCCAAAAAAAGACAAAATTCAAGCAAATGAAAAAATGTTTATTTTGCCAGTAAAAAGCAATTCTGGAATTTCATATAAACTTGCTTATAAAGTGAAAATTGAAACCGAGCAGCCTTTTACTGTTTATAGTGCTTATGTAGATTCTCATAGCGGAATAATAGTTTGGAGAATTAATCAAACAAAAAATTTTACTATCAATAAAACAAATGAAAATTTAAAAAGCTCGGAAAGTTTTTCAAATAAAGAATTGAACATTATTCAATCAAAGTCAGACGGAGAAACAAGTATCGAATTGAAAGGGCTTGTAAAACTTATTCACCCCTGGGATGAGCCAAGTTTAGTTCCCTTTGCAAGCACTTACATAAATATTGGAGATGAAGTTTATTTGACCGATGAAGAAGGTAGAGTCGTTTTTGATATAAACGAGCCAGCGGCATATTCAATTAGCTTTTCGGGTCCATATTGCACAATAAAAAATAGCGTAGCCGATAGCATTGACGCTCTGATAAAAGGAATCATTAATCCCGAAGAAAAGCTTGAATTAGAATGGAACGATTCAAATTCAAAAATCCAAGAGCGAATTTTATTTTATCATACTAATCTTGTTTATAAGAATTATAAGGGAATCGATCCCGAAATGACTGTCATGGACTATCCAATGGATGTTACTATTAGCTACGACACTTGGTCGCCAAATGCTATGGCAACCGGGGACGCAATAATGTTCATTGGCGTAGGCTATCAAGATTATAGATTGGCAGAAACTCCGACAGTGCTTTATCACGAATATACTCACAACGTAAACGCAAGGCTTTACCAAGAGCTTGGATTGGAAGATGGGATGATAAACCTTGATTGCAATGAAGGCACAGCGGATTTAGGAGCATCTTTAATAATAAGAGATCCAAGACTTGGGGTTGGCTATTTAACTGGAGACTCGGTTTTATATTTAAGAAATTTGAGTAATTCAATTATTTTTCCAGATAGCTTGGAGGCAGATTCTCATTTTAACGGGCAGATACTTTCCGGCTCTTTTTGGGATTTGATTGAAAAAACAAGCTATGAATACGTTGAGCAACTATCTCATTTTGCAAAATACGGCACCCCGGACGATGCTGATCTAGGCATAGCATTTAACGAGTGGTTCTTGGAGACTCTTATCGCTGACGATGATGATAACAACTTAACTAACGGCACTCCAAACGATATGGCAATAATTGAATCGTTTAACAATCATCAGATTGGAACAGATCTGCTTGTTGCGGTAAGCTTTTCTCATAAAAATTTGCCCGATTCCGAGGACACCTTAAATGCTTTTACCGTTCCATTTAATTTAGCAAGTAAAATTGCAATAATGGAAAAGCCAGTTGAAAATGTGGAATTAGTTTATTCAATCGATGCTTTTGAAACATTTTTCGCCGTTCCAGCGGTTGAGCTTAGCACAAATCAGTTTAGCGCAGAAATCCCAGCCCAGAAAAAAGGAACGGTTGTTCAATACTATTTTAAAGCCCTAGACCCGTTTACAAAAAAAGAAGTTATTTTAAGCTCTGAATTAAGAGGATTTGCTCCCTTTGAATTTTTAGTTGGCTATAGCCAAGCATTCTTTGACAATTTTGAAGAGGATAATGGCTGGACAGTGGGTAGTCCGTCTGATGACGCAACGCGTGGCGAATGGGAAAGAGATGTCCCGGAAGAAGTCAATATAAATTTGTTTCCAGATGTAGTGCAGCCCGGCTCTGGCTATTCGGAAGAAGGTTCAAAATGCTTCGTTACAGGCGCTAAAGCTGGATCTAATATGGATTTTTACAAATATATGCCAAACGGAACAACTACTTTGACCTCGCCGGTATTTGACATTAGTAATTTAGACAATCCTTTAATAAAATTTCACTATTGGTTTTTTAATTATTTCCTTAGCCTGAGTTTTATTCCAGAATTCATTGTTAAAGTATCAAGCGATGCGGGAGAAACTTGGGTAACTGTTTTTGAGACAACGGAGAATAAAAGTGCTTGGAGAAAACACCAGTTCGATATAGCTGATTTCGTTTCAATTAGCCCAACTTTTCAAGTAAGATTCATTTTCGATGCTGTTAAAACAAGCGGCAACCAGTTCTATTATTTTAGCGAGGCTTTGGTAGACGATTTTACTATTTTAACGGCAAATCAATCCATAATCAGTTCAGTTGACGAAAATTATATTTCAAATAATAGCGTTTTGGTATATCCAAATCCATTTTCTAATAAAGTTAATATAAGTGCAAATATTGAAACAGCCCAAAGGGTGCTTGTTCAAATCTATAATATTTACGGAGAATTGCAAGCGAGTATTGCTGATGAGTATTTGGCGTCTGGCAAATATAACTTTACTTGGAATGGATTTAACAGTTTGAATCAAAAGGCAGCACAAGGCACATATTTTGTTAAAATATTTATTGGTAATCAAGTAAAAACAGAAAAGATTATTTTAAAATAAATTTAGACATATAATCTTTGAAAAAAAACACTAAGTAGAAAAGGCATCAATGCCTGTTAAAAGATTTGAAATAAGTAGAAAGGGGCGAAAGTCCCTTTTTTTATTGGTTATTTTAAAAAACTTTAAAACTCGATGAAATAAAAAAGAAAAAAATAATTTTTTTTATATGATTTTACTTGAAAAATCATTATATTAGTATAATTAGTAATACTATATATTTTTTCTTAAAAAATGCAAAATTCTAAAAGCAAAATGATTGCCTTTTAAAAAGAAAAAAATAATACTTTTCATTATTTATTTTATTGAGGTTAAAATGAAACGAATAAATCTTTTACTGATTATAATATTAGCTTTTTCAAGCCCCTTGTTTTCGCAAGTCAAAGGGACTGGCTGGAAAAAGCTGATAAACGAGCCAACTTTCGATGTCAGGGTCAACCCGCTGAACCCCAACACGATATTTGTTGGCGGCGAGGGAAGGGTAATGTATAGAAGCTATGACGCCGGTCAAACTTGGGATACTTTAGTTGTTGGCTATCGTGGCGGAAGTGCGATGATGAATAATATTTTTATACACCCAATAGACACTAATGTCGTTATTGCTGGTGGTTTGAATTTTGGTGATGTCCGTAGAACTACTAATCACGGAACAAATCCAGAAGATTGGGAAATCGTCCTTCAAGCAGATAGAGCAGTTGCTTTAAATGGCAAGGCACTTGTTATGAAGCCAGACGACCCTAACGTTTTCTATATTGGAGATTATACCACCGGAACTTTCTTTAGAAGCACCAACAGAGGAATAACTTGGGATTCGATTTCCACTATTTACACTACAAGAAAAATCAGATACTCGACAAGCGATCCATATCACGACACACTTGTTCCAGTAGAAATTTGCTCAATTTCTATTAGGGAGGACAGCACGAATATCGTTTTTATTGGCTCCTGCTATGGAGAAAATTTTCTTTCCACCGATGGCGGCTATACCTGGCAGCTAACAGATGTTTTGGTAGAACCAGAATATTGGAAAAGCGATTGCGAGGTTACTATGGTTGTATTCAGCCCAAGAGACCCTTTGGTTGGCTATGCCGTGATTACATTTCTTGCGCCGCTTAACTTGCCAAATGGTGGCTTGCATAAGACCACAGACGGCGGCTATACTTGGGACTTAGTTGCTTTTGCCGACACAAGTCTTTGGACTGTTGCGATTCGCCCCAATGATATTGGAGACGATGATGATGTCTACGTTGGCGGCTATACTGAGCACTTTTACACTTTCGATGAATACATGACGCCAGGGCGCGGTATGATAAGACGTTCCCAAGATGGAGGAAAAGCCTGGATGAGTTATGACGAAGATATGGATTGGAAAATTGAGCAAATTAACCACCAAACTACGCTTAATTCCTTGTGCATAGTTGCTGATGATGAATCTTACCTTTTTGCCGTTGGAGACAAAGCTTCTACTATTCGAAGCGGAACGGGTGGTTATAGCTGGTATTTAGCTGATACCGCGGAATTCTTTAAAAAAGATAATCTAAATTCGGTATACTTCGCCACAACGCAGAGCGGTTTTGCTGTTGGGGACAAGGGAATGTTTGTTAAATCCACTAATGACGGCAGAAACTTTATTCAGCAAGCATCTTTTACAGATAAAAATTTAAACTCAATTTTTCTTATTGATTCAATAAATGGAGCTATTTGCGGAGACGATGGAGCTATTTTCATCACTAATGACGCCTGCAATAGCTGGACCCAAACTCATTCATCGCTTGGCTATAACTTAAAATCTATTCTTTTCGTGGATAAAAATATTGGCTATGCGGCTGGCGAGTCGAGGATTTTAAAAACTATTGATGGTGGAAGCAATTGGTTTGAACTATATCAGGCTAACGAACTTAATATTAATGAAATACACTTTAATGATGCCAATATTGGATTTGCCGTTGGCGATAATGGCATAATCTTAAAAACTGCTGACGCCGGGAATACTTGGCGTATATCTGATTTCCAAGCAGCAAATAATCTTTATTCAGTCTGCTTCCTCGGCAATACAGGATTTGCCGTTGGCGACAAAGGGGCTGTCGTTAAAAGCTATGATCTAGGCGAATCTTGGGAAAATTATACAACAGTTGTTAATAGAAATTTGCGCTCAGTTCGTTTTAAAGACTTAAAAAATGTAACGATTTGCGGTGAAAGAAATACAATAATGAGAATTGATGACACAAGTTCGACTTGGTCAACAACAAGGTATGACTATGGTCCACGCAATAATATGTGGTCTCAAAGAATCTTCAAAGGCGCCAATGGCTTCGATAGGGTATACACAGCAAGCGAGGCTGGTTTCTTTATGCTTGATTTAACTGTTGACGTGCTGGACGATTTGAATATTCAAGAAATGTCCAATTTAAACGTATATAAAGATTCACCAAATTCACTTAGCTTAACTTATGACAGAAAAAATCCCACAAGCAAGCTCTTATTCAGAGTAGTTGATTTAACTGGAAAGCTCGTCTTCCAAACAGGTATAGACAATAGCTCAAGCAGAATTTTCGAAAAAGTAAGCATACCAAATATTTCTAAAGGTGTTTATTTATGCCAAATGCAAGAAGATGGCGATTTATCAAATAAATTGATTGTAATTGAATAAATTTTTATAAACTTCACATTCACAAGTCATCTGATGACTCAAAGTTATCCGATGACTTTTTTTTATATTTTTTTTATATTTTTTTTAATATTCTGCAAAATTATACCAATCACAATTAAGCAAAGACCTATCAAAGTAGAAAGTTCTATCTGCTCTTTTAAAACAATGCTTACCAAGAATAAGGAAAGGAAAGGGGATAAATATGCTAAATTGCTTATTATTGCAGTTGTTTTTGAGAGCTGAAGTGCTTTTAGCCAAAAAACAAAACTAATCCCCATTTCAAATATCCCTACGTATATCGCAGCAATAATTGAACTACTTGCATTAATTTTAAATGAAGAAAAAAAGATAATGTAAATTACTACAAAGAAAAAACCAAAAAAGAAATTAAGGAAAAGTTTTACTATCTCATCCCGCTTGTCTTTTACATTTAAAACCCAGAAAAGTCCCCAAATAACAGCACTGCCCAAAGCGTAAGCAACACCCTCGCTATTCTTAAATTGCAAATCTGCGAGATTGCCAGCTGTTGCTATTATCACTACGCCAGCAAAGCTAATAGCTAAAAAAAATATGCTGCTAAGATTAATTTTTTGTTTTAATAAAACAACTGAAAAAAGGACTACAATTATGCCCCAAGTATAGTTTAGAGAAATTGCCTCCTGAGCCGGGAGCAAGGAATATGCTTTGAAAAGAATTAGATAATAAAGAAAAGGATTGAGAAAGCCGAGTGCGACTGAGCGAATAATATTTTTTACTCTAAACTCAGAAAACAAACTCTCAGCCCTGTTTGATGGACTATTAAGCCCCCTTGCTTTTATCTTGAAAATAAAAAGGATTGACAGAAAAAGCAAAGAGGTCCCAGAAGAAATTAAAAGTAATTGAGAATAAGAAAGCTCCTTTAAAGATAGCTTAAACGCAGTTGCAACGGTCGACCAAAATAAAATAGCGGACAAAGCAAATAAGTTCGCTTTCATTTGCTTAGTCATTTTTTTTGCGCCTCAGTTTTTTCTTGCTCTTGGCTTTTCAAGCTCAGTTTAATTGTTTCTATTGATCGCTTTGAACGTTTTAAAATCTTAGATTCATAATTTTCCAAATCAATAATTTCATTTAACTCTGGAATGCTCCCTGTTTCGTCAATAATAAGCCCTGCAATAGTTTCATAATCATCGCTTTCCGGAAGTGGAATTGGCAAAAAGTCATTCACATCGGAAATCGCAGCATCTGCCCTGATAATAAAATTATACTCGTTTATGCTCTCAACAATCGGACTTTCCTCGTCATACTCATCTTGAATTTCACCAACTATTTCTTCAATAATATCCTCCATTGTTACAAGTCCCGCAGTGCCACCAAATTCATCAATCACAATCGCCATGAGTATTTTATCCCTTTGCATACGATTAAGGAGGACTTTAATTTTTTCATCTTCCTGCACATAAAAAGGAGGTCTGATAATATCCTCAATAACAATTATATTTTCATTACTCAGCATATTAAGCAAATCCTTTGCGTGAATAATTCCAATAATATTGTCAATAGTTTTCTCATAGACTGGCATACGCGAGTAGCCCTCGCTAATAAATTTTTTCACAATATCTTCAGAGCTAAGCCCAATCTCCACCCCTTGAATTTTCCTTCTTGGAACCATAATTTGCTTAATAGGAGTATCTTGAAATTCAAACACATTTTCTAAAAGTTCATGCTCGCTTGTCCCAATAGCACCGCTTTTCGAGCTTTCTTCTAAAATGATTCGAATTTCATCTGAGCTGTGCATTTCTTCTTCTTTTTCAACTGCTTGGAAACCGAATAACCTCAAAATAAGATTGGCTAAGGAGTTGAGCACCCAAATAAATGGACTGAAAAGAATGTAAAAAAATCGCAAAGGCAAAGAAATAGCAAGGGTCGTTTGCTCAGCCTTTTGAATTGCAATAGATTTAGGGGCGAGCTCGCCAAAAATGATATGCAGTATAGTTATTGTTACAAAAGCAACGGGCAGCGAGATGGTATGAAGTTGAGATTCTTGAAATGGTATTTGGAAAAAGACAAGCATTTCTTTAATTATTTCAGCAACAACGGTTTCTCCAATCCAGCCCAATCCAAGCGAGGCAAGTGTAATTCCAAGCTGCGTGGCTGAAAGGTATGCGTCTAAATGCTCGGTGATACCTTTTGCAACTTTTGCTAAAAAACTTCCAGCGCGAACTCTTAATTCTAATTTTGAGCTTCTAATTTTTACAATAGAAAATTCTGCGGCTACGAAAAAGCCATTCAGTAAAACTAAGAACAGCGTTAAAAATATATTAAATATCATTTCTTTTACTTATTTTGTAAAAAATCTAAGGAGTTAAAACATATTGCCTTATCAAGGTGATAGCTGTAATATCTAATAAATAAATCATTTACATATCTTAACTCGCTCTCAGTGATTTCAATAATTGGGCATTCTTCAATTTTGAGATTAGAAAGTTTTTTTATTTTTTCTAAAACTTGACTGTTTAAAGGAATGGAATTTCCATTACTCTTTTCTTTTGAGCTGTCAATTTTTCCATTTTCTATATTGAACAAAATACTAAAATTATTACATTTATCTTTAATTTCAAAATCGTTAAAATTTAGCATAAAACCCAATTTTTTCGATAAATAAATATGAAATGAAGCAAAGACGGAGAAAGGGCTAACTTCTTGTTCATTTAAAAGTGAAATTGATTTGATTAAAAGGTTGAAAATATCGACATTTGCATCGTTTTCTTCTTGGGTTTTCATTATAGCTTCAAGCAAAGAAAAGCCGATTATTAAATTATGAAATGAATTTTTTATATACGGGAAGTTTTTTACAAATTCTGCTTTTGAGAGCAAATGAAGATTACTTGTTCTTTTTTTATAAAAAGTGAAATTGCAATAGTTTAAGGGTTCAATAAAGGAAGCAAGTTTGCTTTTAGCGGTCCTCACGCCTTTGGCGATAATAGAAGTTTTTCCAAAATCTTTTGTGTAAATGTGAGCAATTTTACTTGTCTCGCCATATTTTAAAGTCGATAAAACTACTGCTTCCGTAGTTACAAGCATTTTTTTCTTAAAATAAATGAAACAGTAAAAGCAAATAGATTGAGCAAGCAGCTATCATTGCCAATAACATTTTTGTCCACCGAAGGCGTGGATACAATTTTAGCTGGCAAAATCGTAGACCTTGCCAATGAGATCTTTATCCCCGCTGGCGGGGGATACAGGACTGTTCTGTGTTTCTCCTAATAATAACTCTCCCCCTTTGAAAAAGGGGGGCGGGGGGATTTTAGATTTCTGGATTCTTCGCTGCGATCAGAATGACAACGCGAAAAATCCACCCCTTGCCCCCGCCAGCGGGGGATAAGTCCTTATGTCATTTCTATTATTAGCTTAAATAATGCTTTAATTCTAAGCTTTCCAAAAAAAGCTAAAAAAACTTACCAAGCATAGCCCAAATTAAGCCCAAGCCCCCAGCTATGAAATGCAGTTCTTTCTTGACCTGCAAAAATATAAATTCTAAAAGTTGGCTCAACAACAAAAGCGTCAAAGATCCATTTATAAGCGAATTCTGGCCCTACACCAAAGACAACACCATTTTTATGGAAAATGCCATTGATAAAAGGTCCTACGGCAAAACCTTCTATGCACCTTTTTCCGTCTGGAATTATCCTTGGATACCAACGGTAAGAGCCGCCGAGTGCAAAAGCATTGCTGACAGCTGAAGAGCTGAGATGATAAAATGTTCCAAAAATTGTAATAGAGTTTATTTTGGCAGTTTGAAATTCAAATGTCGCATTAAACGCATCTCGATTTAAAAAGTCAATGGGGTCGCCAGAAATAGAATACTCATACCTTGATGCCTGTGATTTTTGGGCATAAATATCAGAGCTGAAAGAAAACGTGAGCAGCACAATTAATGACGGCAATGCAAGTAATTTGAAAAAATTTTTCATATAAAACTCCATTTTTAAAAATAATATTCTTTCAAAT
>JAAYJM010000130.1 GCA_012522895.1 Ignavibacteria bacterium | reverse complement strand
ATAATTGTTATAAAATTTCTGAGTAATGAGTGTGAAAAAACCGCAAGGCATAATTTTTGCTAAACATTAATTGAATAAAATATTAATTGAAAAAATATTTTTGTAAATAGAATAGTTATGAAAAAAATAATATATATATTCTTATTTTTTGTAATCTTTGCTGAACTTAGTGCAAAGCAGATTGAATTCAATTTAAAGCAAAGGCGAGCTTATGACCAAATAATAGTAGAAATTTGGGCAAAATCCACTTCTTCACTCGCTCCAAAGCTTGGAACCTCATTTCTGACTTTGGAATACGATGAAAATTTTCTTATGCCCTCTCAATCACAAACTACTGGAGCAAGCGACAGCATTTCGCATAATATTGACCAAAGCAATCCAATTGTAGATATAAGAACTAACTTTAACTCCACTATTTTTGGTTACACTAACTTAACAAGCCACAGCTTTGCTCCGCACTACTTTTCACTAAAAATAAATCTTTCAACCCTTGGACTGGGAGGACTTGCCCCCGATAGTGCTGGTTTTGGTACTTTCATTGGCAAGCTTGCTTTTGATATTATTGGAAGTCCAAGCGAGGCATCGCTTACAAAAATAAAATGGAGCAAAGGCGATGGAGAAGCTGCACTCTCAATAAACGGAATTAACGGAAACAGCATAAAAGAACTTGTTGATCTGAAAGAACCAGACAATTTCACTGTCCTTGGTTTGGACATTATTTTTCCCAAACAAGGCGGGACCATCATTGATAAAGATATGAATTACGCTTGTTTGACAAGTTATTATGGTGGCGGCGGTTTTCCAATTTACATTGAAAGAAGCGTTGATCCAGCTCTTTATCCCGCACCAAAAGCCACACAGCCCGCATTAAACGAAAATCTTGCATACCATTTCCAATATTCACTTGATAATGGTTCGAGCTGGTATGAACTTGGCAGGGTTACGGAAACAGACCGCCCCTCTTCACAAATTGGAAATAACCCTAACTATAGAACAGGGCAAATTTTCAATCCCTTTAATTACGCAGCATACATAATTACAAGTCAAAACGGAGCAAGAATCACTAAATCCAACTACCGCAATCCATTAAGAGTAATTTGGACTAAAGATAAATTTTCCCTTGATCGTTCAGAGCAGCTGAAATTAAAAGTAAGGAAGCTTGCTGGAAATTTTGGAACTAACTTAAACAATAGACTGGACGATATATTATCCTCGCTTGCAAAAGGCACTTTTATCTTGGGAAAATCTTTTTTTCTTCAACTGAACGGAACGAGTGAATATTTAAAAACAAACAAGACTTTTAGCAACGCCACTCAATTAACGGTTGAAGCTTGGCTAAATTTGAATTACAATTATGCAGCTGGCTCGGAGCCGGGCATAATCGCATCAAGCGGAGGACCAGATGCAAGTCCAATACTTGGCTCAAACGAAGGCGCCTGGCTTCTTTATCTAAAAGATGGTAAATACCCAGCTTTCAGAGTGCGGGAAATTCAGGGACGCGGACAAAATGGCTATCTTGCGACTGTTGTTGCTGATGTTTGCGATTCATTAAAAGTAATAAGTGATGCTATTCCGCTTCAGCTTTCGCATTCAAAAAATTGGACGCATATCGCTGCAACAGTTGAAAACAACATAGTCAGCCTTTATGTGAATGGCGAGCTTGCCTCTCGCGTCCAAAATGATAGCAGTATGGACATTAGAATGCTCACCACATCGCACCCAATCTGGGTGGGTGTAAACCCAAATGGTCAAATTAACGCTTCTCGATATTTAAAGGGGGGTATAAAAGAAGTGAAGGTTTGGAGAGTTGCCCTCAGTCAAGATGAAATTCGTAGCAGAGTGGTAGGAATTCAAAGTCCGTCAAACTGCACTGTCTATGGTGATTTGCGCCGCGGACTTGAGCTATACTATTCTTTTGATGCGATATTGAACGATTTAGCAAGCGATTCCATTTATCAAAACGGAGCTGACAACATAAATTATTTTCAATCAAATATAATTAAAAACGATTCAGCAAGGTTTCGCCCCGATTTGCCACACATAAAGCTAAGCTCTCCAAGCGAAGGGAGTGGAGTTTCAAATCTACAAGAAAAAACCCAAGAAATACGCTGGGTTTCCTTCGGCTTGGGCGACCCAATGCTAAAAAGCTCAAACGATCTTTTTATTGAATATAGCATTGACAGCGGCGCAAATTGGCAATATGCACGTGACCCAAGCGCAAGAGATCATAATGGAAACACTAATCTCGACTCCGAAGCTGGAATTGCCCTTTGGGAACCCTACCAAAATAATAACCAAAGCGCAAATTTAAGAACTATTTATCCCTTTTCGCGAAATGCGATCTTGCGTGTAAAAGGAAATGCTAACAATAATCAATCTACGATTGAAGATAATTCCGGGCTTTTCAGCGTTGCTCCCTTTTTTGCTATTCAAAAAAATAAGGAGAATCAAATATTTTATCTTGAGTCAAACGAGGGAATGAATTTAGAAAAAAATGTTTATTTTTTTGAGTTTTGGCTAAATCCATACAGGCTTCCAAGGGAGGCAGAGCGTTCTTTCCCAATTATTTTTAAATGCGATAGCGTTTCGAAAAAAATTCATTATGGAATCAGTTTGCTTTCAAGCGGACAGATTGAATTTGCTCTTGGAAATCAAGATGGTTCGATTATGAGAGCAAAAAGCGACCTTAACTCGCCCTTGATAGCAAGCAAATCTTATACTGATGAAGATCTTTGGACGCATATAGGGATTATGCTTATTTTAAAAAGTGAAAATAAAAAACCCGAAATCCGCTTTTATTTAGATGGAAAGCCACAGCGAGCAGACAGCATTGCCTTTCAGCTTGGAGATACGCTTGACATATTTTCGCAAAACAAATACCCTACTTATTTTCTTTCACTCCCAAATAACTTTTCAGTTGAACAAAATGCCGGAACAAGCAATTTTCTTGGAGAAATTCGCGAAGTCCGTTTTTGGGATGGGGTGCCCGGAAATTCTGATTATTCCACAAAGGAGCCAACAGAGCTGACTTATTTTGTGCAAGGGCTTTCAACGGTAAATACTTCTTCTTTAAATGAATCGACAAAAAGCAATTTGCATAGCTCTTTTTCTTTTAATGGAGGCAGTTTTGTGATTGATGGCATTGGGCGAGCTATTGAAAAAGACGAGCGAAGCGGCGCTCTTGTGCGTGTTTACGGAAATAAAGCAAAATACATCCCAGCGATTCCATATATAAAATTAGTTGAGCCTGAGTATAATCAGCAAGTAGCGAGCAGCGCAAGTGATTTGCGGGTTCGTTGGGTGGGATTCAATTACTACGGGTTAGGCTTTTACTCTGGCGCCGATTCACTTGCTAAAACTCCTCCTTCATTAGAGTTTTCAATAAAAGGCGGAGGAGGAAGCACTGCTCAGCCATATCAATACCTTGGGAGCAAGTATTGGGGCGCTTCTCAAATAAATTCTTTATCTTTTCCAGATTCAATGAATTATCGTTTTAAAAACTCAAACGCTCATTCAATTTTTGCTGCGAAATTAGATGTTTCAAAAGCAGACCCGGACAAAAACAAGGACGGCCGCTTTGAAGACCAAGGACCTTTGCCGGCTTCTATTTCCAATGCACGCCTTCGCTTGAGCGCAAGGTATAATATTTTTAATGAATCACGCTTGTCTCAATCGGAAAGCCCGCTTTTCACGATTATTCCACTTTCGAATTTCAATACCAGAATACTGCTTGAAGGCTATCATAAGGGAAATAATTTTGGTAAATTAATCAATAATCTTGGAAGCAGCTTTGAAACAGGTGCCTTGAAGATTAAACTCTATTCAGACATAGCCGGGCAGCCTGGCGAGTTAATTGATTCATCTTTCACCGTTTTTGGCTATGACAATCGAAATCCAGCCGATAGAAACAGCGGCACAAAAGATTTTGCCAACGCTCAATGCTATTTTTCTGATATTGCAAACGGCTACTATTGGCTTGTGGTCGAGCATTTAAACCATCTGCCTGCTATGTCTCGCTTTCCAGCTCCATTTCTTTATGAAGGAGATGACCCAAGCAGCTGGAAAATTGAATCGGGCTGGGATTTTGAAAGCTGGAACGGACAAAGCGATAATGTTTTACCAAACGCAGCAGCTGACCCTTGGTCTGGGAATTATTTCACTGCCTATGGCAATGCCCGAGCAAATAAAAACGAAGAGGGGTATTTATCTACTGCTTTAGTTTTTAGCGGAGGACAGGCTGGCACTGACATAAGCCAATTTCCCGCTTTAGTTGGAGGAGATATTAACAGAGACGGAAGAATTAACGAGTTAGACGATCTGCTTGTAAAATCGGATAACGGCACAAGCAATGCCCGTTCGGATATTACGGGAGACGGCTACGTCAATGCAAGCGACAGAACCATAGTTCGTAGAAATTTTGGACGCCGCTCTTCTCTACTTGATTTAAACATCGCGCCCCAAATTTTTCCTTTTTATTCTATGCAAAAAGAAGAATCCATAAAAGAAATTATTTTACACAAAGAAGAAAAAACGGACTTTACTTCCGATGCGTACTCAAACCGTTGCCAGCAAAGCAAAGAGCATTATAAATCAAAGCAAGAAGATCACACGCAGCAGTTTTATAATTATCAGGTTTTTGCTGAAAGCTCAACAAGCGGCGATTACATTGATTTAGATCTTTTCATACAAAATCAAGGCAGCGCCTTTGCTCTTGCAAATTGCACTTTTGCTATTTCATTTAATCAAAATGTGCTAAAATTCCATTCTTTTTTAAAGAATAATGATATAGTATTTGACGATAAAACAAAGGGATATAATCCCGCGTGGAGTTCGCCGCTTGATAATGCAAAGAACAAGTTGGAAGGAGTGCGGACTATTGAAATTGACTATGATAATTTTGCAAATCCTCATGGAGTTGAGCTGACTACTCGAAAAACTTATCTCGGCACTCTCCGATTTTCAATTTACAAGCGCGATGAAATTGCTTTTTTCGAGTGGCACGAAAGTAGCTCTGTGCATTCAACAAACGGAGAAAACATTACAGAGCGCGGGATTTTCAATTTGATAAGTCCCACACTTCTTTACAGCGTTTCTATAAACCGTCCAGCAGAAAATGAGGTTGTTGCTGCTAACGAGCAATACACAATAAGATGGGAGACAAGCGGGCGCGCAGCAGCTTATATCGACTTTTCTTCAAACAGCGGGATGCTTTGGAATAGAATCACACATAGTCCGATAAGGATTGAAGACAAAGCTCAGTCTTGGGTCGCACCAAATATTTTTTCAGAAGAGTGCTTAATAAGGATTGTTGATTCTGCTTCGTTAATGGAGCTTGCAAGAACTCGAGCTCCCTTTTCGATAATGCACAGCTATGCAAGCATTGACAGCCCTTATTTTGGAAACGGCTGCTATATTGGTGGAACAAGGGACACAATCCATTGGTTCACGCAGGTTTATCGGCTTATTTACTTTGAGTTTTCAAGCGATGGAGGAGAGAGCTGGACCAAAGTAACGGGCAATTTGAATGCGAATAATCAAAAAACCGTTTGGGTTATTCCCAAAGTTACTACGAAAAATGCAGTTCTGAGAATGATAAACAGCGAAAACGGAAAAGAGCTTGTCCGCACTGAGAGTTTTAAAATCTTAAATGGAACGCTTTTATTTAGAAAGCCGAGCGAAAACGAGATAGTAAAAGCTGGAACGAGCTATAAAATTCAGTGGGTTTCAAGTTCAGTAGATGAATTTGATTTGGAGTTTTCTACTGACGATGGCGCAAGCTGGACAGTTCTTGAATATAGCCAAAAAGCAATGCCAAATTATTATAACTGGGCAGTGCCAAATTCGGAGTGGGACTATTGCTGGCTCCGCGCTTCTTTAGAGCGTGATGAAGAAATGATTTACGATATGCTGGGTCCTTTTTCTATTTTAGAAATTACGAAAATAGAAGATTTTCTGTATGAAGAAATTGAAATTTCTCCAAACCCGGCTTGTGATTTTATAAAAATTGATTATTCAAATTGCGGATCTTTAATTAAACAAATAAAAATAATAAATTCAAGCGGGCTGGAAATTTATTCAAAGGGCACTGTTTTAAGTAATGAAAAAATTCATATAGTAAGCACGAAAGAATTTCCAAGCGGCTTATATTTTATAATAATTAGATTTACTGAGGGATTTTCTTTGAAAAGAATTGTTATAGCAAAGTAAGCTGAGCGTTTTTAAATTCTTCCAAAACGTCTGTCGAGTTCTGTCATTGGGAATTCAATTATAGTCGGTCTGCCGTGGGGACAGGAGCTTGGGTTGTCGCATCTATTCAGCTCTTCGAGCAAACTTTTCATTTCCTCCAAAGAGAGCGATTCCCCTGTTTTAATTGCAGCTTTACAAGCAAAGGAAGCAGCAACTAAGTCCTGCTTATCAGTTTTCATTATTTTTTCAAATTCTTGGTATTGCTCTAAAATTTCTTTGATTGAGCTTTCCTCTTGACCGGGCTTAATATCAATTGGAACTGCTGTTAATTCAATCTCACTTTCTTCAATAGGATTAAATACAAAGCCAATCGAGGCAAGCTCCTCTTGAATTAACTTAAAAATTGAACGCTCCGCAGCATTTAAACTTATATTGATTTTAAAAAGCAGCTGCTGTGAATTTGAGCTTGTTTTTTGTATGCTTTTTTTTGCACGCTCATATAAAACTCTTTCGTGAGCTGCGTGCTGGTCTATAATTATAAATCCATTTGAAGTTTGAGAAATAATATATTTTTTATGAATTTGAAAGAGAAAGGGCTTGGGAAATGCTTCTTTTTCTATTAACTCGCTTTCACTTTCAAAATTATCTTTAAAAATGGCTGAAAAAGCGGAAACTTGCGGGGCGCCTTGCCCTTGACTTTTAAAGTTATTTTCAGTGAATTTTCTATTATAATTAAATTGCTTTTGATTGCTCATAATTTCGCCAGTATAGCGATTGACAAAAGTAGGCGCAGTTTGATTCGGCTGATTAATCACTAAAAAAGGAGAGCTTGCCTCGTTGCTTGCTATGTCGAGAGAGCGTAGTAAATTATTTTCTTGCAATACGCGTGCCACAGCATTTTGCAATAAATTGAAAATAATTCTTTCGTCTTCAAATTTTACTTCCAACTTTTGTGGATGCACATTTACGTCCACTATACGCGGGTCGATTTGAATATTAACCAAATAGAAAGGGAAATTATTTTTTTCTAAAATATGCTCGTAGCCAGAAAAAATAGCATAGTTAAGCGATTTGCTTTTTATGCTTCTACCATTTAAAAAGAAATACTGATTGGCAGAAGTCCTTTTCACATTAGCCGGGTTGCCGATATAGCCAGAAAGTTTTACAAGATTATTTTCAGCTTGCAAGGGGAACATATTTTCTGTAGTATCGCGTCCAAGAATATTAGCTATTCTTTCTTGGAGCGAAGAAGGTTTGGCATCAAAAATTAGCGTGTCCTCGTCATAAAAAGTAAAGCGTATATTTGGCTTTGAAAGAGCAAGGCGAATCATTGTGTCCGATATATAGCGGAACTCGCTAAGATTTGATTTTAAAAACTTTCTTCTTGCAGGGACGTTGAAAAAAAGATTTCTGACAAAAATCTGAGTGCCAAAATCTGCGTTAAATGGCTCAATGCTTTCTCCTTTCGTTGGCTCTGAAATAAGTCGCAATCCGGGAAACTCCATTCCATCGCTTGTTCTTCTCTTTGTTCTAATTTCTACATTTGCTATTGAGCAAATCGAGGCAAGAGCTTCACCGCGAAAACCAAAGGTAATTATTTTTTCTAAATCCTCGCTTGTTATGACCTTACTTGTTGTGTGGCGTTTGCAGCAAAGCTCTAAATCTTCGCGATCCATTCCGCATCCATTATCAACTATATGGATTAATCCTTTGCCGGCATCTCGCACTACAACAATAATCGAATCGGCGCCAGCATCGAGGGAATTTTCCACCAGCTCCTTGATTGCAGATTCTGGACGCTGAATCACCTCGCCCGCTGCAATCTGATTGGCAATGAATTCTGAAAGTATATTTATTTTTCTATATGGTAAACTCGTTTGCATTTATTCTTTCAAAGCACCAGCAGTTAAGCCTTTTATTACTTGACGTTGAAAAAGCAAAAATATTAGAATTATTGGCATAGCCGAAATTGCAGCGCCAGCCATAAGATGTCCCCAATCAATAGATTGCTTGCCCAAATAAAATGTAAGCCCAACCGGCAATGTCCGATGCGCCTCGTCATTAGCAAAAAGAAATGGAAAGAGAAAAGAATTCCAATTATTTAGAAAAACGTAAATAGCCACCACGGTGAGAATAGGCTTGCAAAGAGGCATCGCAATTTTAAATATAAGATACCACTCGCTTGCACCGTCAATTCTTGCGGCGTCTTCTAATTCCCGAGGGAGCGACAAAATATATTGTCTTATTAAAAAAACTGCAAATGGAGTTACGAGCCAAGGAATAATCAAGCTATAATAAGAATTTATCCAGTTGAAATTTACCATAAGCCGATAAAGTGGAATCATTATCACGTGTGCTGGAACGATAAGCACCGCAAGGATTGAAGCAAAAATTACAGTTTTTCCAAAAAATTGACGCCTTGCAAGAGCATAAGCTACGAGAAAACTGAGAAAAACGTTCCCTGCAGTTACGCATAAGGCAACAAGAATAGAATTAAAAAAATAAGTGCCAAAGGCATCTGTTTCAAATGCTTCTAAAAAGTTTTGCAAAGTGTAGGACGAAAAAAGAAGCTCAAAAAAATTTGCATCTGAGCTTGGAATTGCTTTTAGAGATATTAAAAGCATCCAAGCCATCGGAAAAACCATTCCTAATGCAATCGTAATAAGAAAGGAGTTTAGAAGTATTTTTTTTAAATTTTGCATTAAAACAGTTGATTTCTTTTAATTCTCACAATTTTACAAAATTAACAAGAAATAACAAATTTTCGTATTTTTTATGGGAGGAGAAAATCGCTGTTTTAAAGGAGAGTTTTGT
>JAAYJM010000129.1 GCA_012522895.1 Ignavibacteria bacterium | reverse complement strand
TAGCAGAAAATTTATTAAATTATAAAATTATATTTAAAATTTAAAAAATTGAAAAGTGAATAAAATAGACATAGAAAGTGCGGTGGAAAAGTTTTTAAATTATTGCGCGATTCAACGTAACTACTCGGAAAAAACGATTGTTACCTATAGCATTGCACTTAATCAATTTATAGATTTTTTGAATAAAGAATTTGATTCAGCCCCTCAACTTTCTGAATTGGATTATAAAGCGATTCGTCCTTTTATTCCCTTTCTTTATCAGCAAAAAAAGACAAAAAAAACTCTGCAATTAAAAATATCAGCTCTAAAATCTTTTTTTAAATTTTTAGTAAAAGAAAACATAATTGAGAGCAACCCAGCTCGTTTTTTAAACTTTCCGAAAACTGAGAAACGCATTCCATCTTATCTTGTGAAAAGCGAAGCAGAAGCATATTTTAAGGAGTATGAGAACTTGGAGAGCATAGAAAACCCACTCGAGGCACGCAATCTTGCACTTTCGGAATTGCTTTATAGCTCTGGACTTCGTATTTCAGAAGCTCTTTCTTTAAAACAAGGAGAAATTTCTTTTCAGAGCAAAACATTAAAAGTCCTTGGCAAAGGGGGAAAAGAACGGGTCGTGCCGCTTGGGCAAAAGGCAGTAAATGCTTTGCAGCACTATCTTTCTTTAAGAAATAAAATTGAGGGTAGCCAAAAAACAAAGTATATTTTTATCACAAAAAGTGGAAACAAACTCAGTGCCACAGATGGATACAGGATTATTCACAAAAAAATGCTCCCAATTACTGAGGCAAAACAAAAAAGCCCTCACATACTCCGACACAGCTTTGCTACCCACCTCCTTGATGGCGGTGCTGATATTCAAGCTGTTAGCGAAATGTTAGGGCATTCTTCAATTTCTTCTACCCAGATATACACACATTTATCCATAGAAAGATTGAAGGAAGCATATAAAAAAGCTCACCCAAAAGCAGAGGAAGATTAGTGCTTTCTTTTCCTTTTAAATCAATAAATACTTAGAACTTTGACAAAAAGATTTAGTAATCATCTGAGGTTGGGATAAAATAGCTAATCTTTATTCGAGGCGATAAAGTCCCTTGCTCAGCAAAAAAGTATCCAAATTTTAGCTCATCTTTAGGGAAATACATATTAAAATCTAAAACAAGTCCAGCTGTCAAATCCTCTAATAATTTAAAGTCAACACCCGCTCCTATGTTGATTCCAAAGTCGGTTGATTTGAAGCCGCCCGGTGCGTTTGTGCTTGCATCGCTAGCCAATCCATCTTCACGAAATGCCCAATTATACAAGCCTATGCCAGCTCTTGCAAAAGGTCTAATGTCTTTTTCGCTTAGCATTTCATCAAAATAATAAATTAATCCAGCTAAAAAGTATAGTTGTGTTCTTACTGGCTCCGTTCCAGCGAATCTATATTTTTCTTTAAAATAATTAAATTCATAATGAAAAGAGCCTTCGATTCCCAACTGCTCTGTAAAGTAATAGCTTAGTCCAAGCCCAAAGTGAGGGCCCAGGGCTAAAAGGTCCGTAATTTTATCATACTGTGTATAATCACCAACTACTGGGACGGCAGCCCCGGCGTAAAGAGAAATACCAACATTGTCCATTAAGTAGCTTTCCGCAGAAATTGGGAAATATGATAAAAAAGCTAATAACAATAAAGCAAGAGCTGAATGAAATTTTT
>JAAYJM010000128.1 GCA_012522895.1 Ignavibacteria bacterium | reverse complement strand
GCCTTAACATCCCTACGGGATAAATTGAAAATTGTAGAAAAAAAAATCTGCCACAGCTCCAAAGTGTAGCAGATCTGCGCTAATATATCGAAAACACCAAATATCTTTTTCTTTTCAAATATTTTTTATATATTGTATGCCATTTTTATTAAAAATATTTATCTATTATGCTTAAACTTAGAGCAAATCATAAGCAAATAAAAGATTACTATCTCGCTTTGGATATGTATTCTAAACATGGAATGACCCACGAAACCGCTATTAGAAACGCTTTCCAAGCACTCCTTATATATAGTTGCAAGCAAATGAAACTCGATTTTATTGAGGAATTTCCTTATATACGCTTGAATAAACACAAAGCAAGAATCGACGGCGCTTTTATCGATAAGTTTACCGTCCCGCAAGGATATTGGGAAGCGAAAGATAGTCAGGACGACCTTGCTAAAGAAGTTGTGAAAAAATTTGAACTCGGATATCCAAAAGATAATATTATCTTTCAATCGCCTGAACGAGCTATCATTTATCAGGGGGCTACGCTTGTTTTCGATGAAGATATTAGCTCGCCGCAAAGATTGGTTGACGCTCTGAAAGTGCTTTTTCACTACAAAACCGATACACAACACGATTGGGAAAAAGCTGTCGAAGAGTTTAAGCAACGAATACCCGAATTTGCCGAACAGGTTATTATGCTGATTGAGGAGGAAAGAATTAATAACGCGCCCTTCAATAGCTCGCTGAAAAATTTTATCGACCTTTGCAAAACCTCGATTAATCCTAATATTTCTAATGCTGCGATTGACGAAATGTTAGTCCAGCACCTTTTGACTGAAAGAATTTTCCGCAAAGTTTTTGAAAATCCAGATTTTGTTAATAGAAATATTATTGCCTACGAAATTGATAAAGTTATCAGCGCGCTCACCTCTCGCAAATTCAATAGAAACGAATTTTTGAGACCACTCGATAGATTTTATACCGTCCTCGAAAAAAGAGCCGCTGCTATTGATGATTACAGCGTAAAGCAAACTTTTTTGAATACTGTCTATGAAAAGTTTTTTCAAGGCTTTGCCGTCAAAGTTGCCGACACACACGGCATTGTTTATACTCCACAGCCAATAGTAGATTTTATGGTTAATTCTGTGGAGGAGGTTTTGAAACGCGAATTTAATCGCTCTTTGAGTTCCCAAAATGTGCATATACTCGACCCTTTTACTGGAACAGGAAATTTTATTGTCAATATTATGCGGAAAATCAATAAAACTGACTTGAAACATAAGTATTTGAACGAGCTGCATTGCAACGAAATTATGCTTATGCCATATTACGTTGCTTCTATGAATATTGAGCATCAATTCTACGAACTTACTGGCGAGTATCTGCCTTTTCCGGGCATCTGTCTTGTGGATACTTTTCAGCTTGCCGAAGAAATTGACCAGCCCTTGTTCAGCGAAGAAAATACCGCAAGAGTCGAAAAGCAAAAAAATACTCCAATTTTCGTTTATATTGGAAATCCGCCTTATAACGCCGGACAGGCTAATGAAAACGACAACAACAAAAATCGCAAATATCCCGTTATTGATAAAAGAGTTAGCGATACCTTTGTTAAAGAATCAAAAGCTACCTTAAATAATCAATTATATGATCCTTATGTAAAAGCATATTTGTTTGCAATGGATAAAATGAAAAGGCTTGACGAGGGAATAATTGCATTCATAACAAATCATAGTTTTATTGATGGAATTGCTTTTGATGGAATGAGAAAACATTTAGAAGAAAGTTTTGATAAGGTTTATATTGTAGATTTAGGCGGGAATGTAAGAAAAAGCAATAATAAAAAAATTAGCAATGTATTTGATATAATGGTAGGTGTGAGTATAAATATTTTAGTAAAAAAAAGAAAAAGTGAATAAAAAAAGAGACGGCAGCGCCGCCCCGGGGGAATCCTACTGAACAGTCGAGCTGCCTTTCGGATTCAATACAAATATAATAGAAATAAAAATTATAGCAAAAATATTTTATAAAGAAATTTCAAAAGAATTCTTTGTCCCCCGCTGGC
>JAAYJM010000127.1 GCA_012522895.1 Ignavibacteria bacterium | reverse complement strand
TTGACAGCTACGTTGACGGCATTGCCACCGGGATAATACTTTTTCTGATCCAAGTAGCAATCGGCTACATTGTCACCGATACATAGAATTTTCATCGAATCACCTCGTCTAGTATTTCATTTTCCACTAATATTTCATTTTCCACATATAGCGTCGAAGGGATAGGGCAGGTCTCTCTGTTCAGCTAGCTTGGCTGCCATAAATTTTCAAATAAGTCAGCTAATTTTTGTCCAGAGAGGAATCGACTAGATTGCTACTAATCCATAAACTTCTTGCCCAATTGCTATATCTAATATTTCATTTTCCACATATAGCGTCGAACGGATAGAGGATGGCCCCTCTGTTCTGCTAATTCGGTTGCAAAGAGACGTAGAACAGGTGCGGCAATTAAAGGAGCGAAATATTTTTTCAAATTTTCCTCAATTCCATCGTAGCAGAATTCGCTTGTATCAACTACTGTAATCTTGTCGCTAAACTTTTGGGTGAAAGCTATGGCTCTTGCTTCTAATCGACCATCGTTTTCAATGTTCTTGAGGATGATCATAGGCACATCAAAATCTGTAATTTCAAAGGGGCCATGGAAAAACTCGCCGCTGTGGAGGGCCTGGCTGTGAATCCACTGCATCTCCATTAGAATACAGATGGCAAAAGAATAAGCCACAGGATAGGTTATACCGCTGCTCATAGTATAGATAATTGGCTCTCTCTTCCAGGCTTTACCTAGATCTTCCGCCCATTCTTTATACTTTTCCAATGTTTGTTTTAAGTTTCTTGGGTAGACTTCTAAAATTCCATAAATCATCTTTTTATATTTTGGATCAGGTTGCAATTCATCTAAAATGGCAAAAAGAAGTCGATAGAGCAGAGCGTTGCTATACTCATTGACCTCAGCCTCATCACCGGTGGAATAGTGAATGCGGTATTCAGCTTCTTGCCACAAAGGAGAATCGACTAGATGAGAAAATCCTATTGTCAAAGCTCCTTTTTCTCGTGCGAATTTTGCCGCAGCTACAGTTTCCGGAGTGTTTCCGGAAGTTGAGCATAAAATCACTACCGAACCTGGTCCTAAAGCTTTGGGATTACGTTGGGTAAATTCGGCGGAAGAGTAAGCAAAAGCAGGAAATTCTGTTTCTTGTTCGATTAAATATTGCCCGGGCATCAAAACAGCCAAAGAGCCACCACAAGCGACAAAATAAAAGTTGCGAATAGGATATTTCGAAACGGCTGTGACGGCTCGTAATATTTGTTGCTGGTGTTCTTGCATATAAAAAAGCCTCCTTTACGCTTAAATTAAATTATCATAGATATTCTATGAGTTGCCAAGATAGTCCTGTATCTGTCTTTGAGAGGCATCGGAGAAGACTTTTATTTTTAGAAAAGACAATCAATAAAATCAGAAGTTATTCTTCGGTTGAATAGTCGCAAATATCTCTAAATCAAATGATTTTGTGCAGCTGCACTTTAACAATCTACAAAAACCTGGAAAAAACATGCTTGACAAAGTTTAATAAAACAAGTATCATAGCAAAGCACTCTCGAGAACGACCTCGTTTTCCAGAGTGCACTTGAACCTTGAAAACTAAACAGCGCAAGAGAATTAAGCTTGAGAGAAAGATATCCACATTGTGCTAAGGGTATCAGTAAAGTATCTTAAGCGGGCTTTGAGTCTAAATAACTCGAAGCCAAGCCAACGTTAATTTTATAAAATAAAGTTAAAACAAACGAGCTAGTTTAAAGCTCTTTAATTTGATTGGAGAGTTTGATCCTGGCTCAGGACGAACGCTGGCGGCGTGCCTCATACATGC
>JAAYJM010000126.1 GCA_012522895.1 Ignavibacteria bacterium | reverse complement strand
TATGGACGCTTAAAAAGATATATCCCAAAATACCATAAGATTGCTCGCCAATAAAATCAATTTTCGTGAACGTATAAACTGCCAATCCCGATAGGAACAAGGCAACAGTTTCAAAAATTGTAATCAGCAAAAGCGTTCTGAACTCCGCAATTATCGGATTTAAAAGAAGAATTGAAATTAAAATAAGGCAGAGCCAAGCTGCGTGCCTCAATATAAAATTCATTGTTGTGCTCATTTTATTTTTCCTTGAAATTTTTAAATATATTTTTATTATTTTTCCTCCTCTTTTCAAAATTTCCCCCTCCTTCCAAAATTGAATTTTGGGAGGTAGGAGGAAAGTGTAGGGAACTGGCACGCCTGTTCCCTTTCAACAAGGGGTTGCAACCCCGATGTAGTGTAGTTTCACAAGGCTCGAAATTCCCAATCTTAAGGCACTATGCTTATTTTTATAAATCCAGCTCCGATACAAGAATCAAGCGCTCTGCCGTTAATTTCTGAGCCTCCTGCTGCTGGCTTTGCCTTGCCTTCTGTTGAAGTTGCAACAGGAGCGCCAATGTTGATTGTGGTAGTTGTTTCTACGGCAATAGTTCCCAAAGTAACTACCGAAGAATACTCGTCTTTAAGCCAATTTAAATCGGACACGCCAAGTGCCTTTTGATCTTCTGCGCAAACTGAGCCGAGATGCGATACGAAGCGAAATGCGGACAAATCCTCATTTGCCTTTACTGTAACAGCTTGAATTGGCTGATATGTTTTATCTGTTATTGACATTGCTTTTCCTTTTAATCTAATGAATGAATGGTGTTATAAATCAAATAAATGGCATCGCTTGCGCACACTTTTATTGCATAGTTATCGGTTGCACGGATGATTTTACTTTTACCGCCATTTTCGTAATAAGTGTCGATTTCCGGCATCCCAGCTCTTTGGAGAGTGTAGCCAAAACTTGGATTAAATTCGCTTCGGTTTTGCTTGCCAGGGTCTACGTAAGCAATGATTATATTGTCTTTCCAAACATCTTGAAAAGTTTCTCCGTCCTCAGAATACACAGCAAGCCCAATTTGAATGTTAGGAATATCGAGCATTTCACTCAATGCCTTTTTAGAAACCTTCGCCAAGCCAGAGTATGCAACCTTTTCAGTTACTTTCGGATGTTCGATAATTGTTTGATAGCACTGGCTACCAATAATCATAGTGTTTGGGAATTTGGCAATTCTTTCTTTAATTGCAGCCATTCCATCTTTGATTATAGTAAGCGGGTTGCTGTTGTTGGAATAGTCGTTAAAGCAAGTGAATTCGGTCATTCCAATTTTTAAGTCGTCAATATAATTGTTTGCATCTTGCGTTAAATCAGCAGCTTCTTTCTCCTTGCCAAGCAAAAGGATGTCGCGCAGTTCTTTTGCCAAGCGTTGCTCAAGCATTGCGCCTTCAAGCGATTCTTCCTCTTCAATATAGTCTATAGCGATTTCAATGTCTTTTTCTTTTGTTTCAAACTCAATGAAATCAATATCGGAAGGCGGGATTCTATTGGAATTGGCACGGATTGCGCGATGAGTATCTCTAATAACAAAGGCGTTTCTTTCAAAAACAGGGATTTTCCCTTTCAACTTATTTACTTCGATAGTCGGGAAAAGATGCTCTGCCACCATAGCAGCATTTGAATATCCCTGAGCTATCGTAGTTAGCACTGGGTCTATCATTCGTAAATCATCAATTCTTGTTGTAGACATTATTTTCTCCTTTTGGGTTGAAAAAAGATTATTTGTTATAATTATTGGTGAATTGTAAAATTTGAAAATTATTTATATTAGAAAAAAACTGTCATTCTTTACTTCATTGCCAATGACATCTTTATCCCCCGCTGGCGGGGGTAGGGGGTGGATCTTTATGTATTATAATTACTTAGCATTTTTTTATTGCAATTTTTAATTAACACTTTTACTAAAACACAGAATTATGGCAATAAAGAAAACTGTCCACCCCCTTTTTCCCCCGCCAGCGGGGGACAGCTTATTCTTTAGCTCCAGACTTCTTTCTTCTGCTTTCTTTAAAAGGGGGTAGGGGGTGGATCTTTATGTATTATAATTACTTATCGTTTTTTTTCTGAAAATTATTGATTAATGCACTTTTACTAAAACACAGAATTATGGCAATAAAGAAAACTGTCCACCCCCTTTTTCCCCCGCCAGCGGGGGATAATTCAATAAATGAAAAATCAAGAAATCCTTCAATCAAGAAAATCAAGGTTCAGACAGCTAAACAGAAATTTTTTTCAATGCCTCTTGATAAGATAAAGCGGAGTCGAGCAGTTGCAATTCTATTGCTTTGTTGTGGATCTCAAGTTTTTCTGGATCTACTTTTTTTTGAGAAAAATCTATGTTTGAAATTGAGTTAGGGCTTTCATTTTGGATTGCAAATTCTTTTGAAAGCGGGCTGGCAGCAAAGGAAAGAGCAAATTCTTTTACTTTGCTGACCTTGCTTTCTTTTGAGGAAGAAAACTCAGTCCCGCACTGCTCATCTGCCGCGTAAGCCATATCCAAAATTTCTACTAAGCTTTCTACAAAGGGCTGTTGCTCTTGCTTGTTTGCTTTGTCTTTTAAAAGCGAGCAAGCGAATTCTTTATAGCTGTCCAATCTTTTTTCATTTTCCAAAGAAAACAGCTTTTCTTTTAAAGAATCGTTTTCTTTTCGGAGTTGCTTGCTTATTTCAAGGGCAGAAAAATACTCTTTTTCAAGGTCTTCATTGTTTGAATAGTCGAAGCAGTTAATTTTATCGTATTCTAAACTAAAACTTGCGTAAGAATCGCCATTGTTAAAAGTAACGGGTTGTAAGCCTTTTACTGCTGGCGGGATAGCGCCAAGCAAACCGATATGACGCAGCAGCAAATCTGGATAAAGTGCAATCGAGATATTTTTAAACCTGCCTTGCTTGATTTCATTTATAATTTCTGGGGCAAGCTGCTTTACTTTTGCAAAAAGCGAGTTCCCTTTCCTTTTTAGCATTTCGACCCAACCGTAGGCAGGGTCATCATTTTTTGGGTGCCCTTTAACGACTGGTGCTTGAAAAGATGGATTTTCTTTTATTTGGCTGTTGTAAATTGTTGCGATTTTATCGAGGTCTTGCTCGCTGTATGATGCTTTATTGCCAGAGGAGTCGCTATGCTCGCCTGTTTTAAATACTTCAAACCACATATTTATTCCCTTTTTAATTAAAACAAAGGCAAAATTATATGCTATCAATTTGAAGTTAAATGAAATGCTTTTTAAATATTTTTTATATTATTTTTAATTTATGGAAAGATGTCATTCCTCTACTTGCCATTTGAACTTGGGAAGTAGAGGGAAAACAGACTAGTCCAGTGTCCCCCGCTGGCGGGGGAAAAAGGGGGTGGATTAATTTTTCTTTGTTATCATAATTTTAGTTTTTAATAAAACTGTTAATTAGATATTTATATTAAAAAAGGGTATATTAAAAAGCACTAAGCAATTATAATTTCAATCATAAATTAAATATTTTGCTCTTTTGGCTATAAATTCTTTTTTCCCTTTATTGCAGAGCTGGAGCAGTTTTTCTTCTGTAGTTTTCATATCGAATAGAGCGTCAAGCAGCTCATCTGTGCCTGTTGCTTTGCAAAACATCTGCTTTGCATTTTCGGATAAAGTGCCGATGTTAAATAATTCTGGATGAACTTTCCTGATGGCGTAAATTATTTTAAATCCAGCGCTGTATGGCTCAAAATGATTGCTGAGCTTGAAACGCAGCAGCAGTCCATCGCAATCACTATTAGCATTTTTTGCATAAAATGGTCTATAACGAGTTTGGAGCAGGCTCAAGCCCTCAATTTTTGTTTTTTCTAATTCTTTAATCACTTTTTCAGTTGAAAAATTTGGACTTCCAATATATTGAAAAGGGAGTGTGGTTCCAATTCCAATGCTAATAATTCCAAGCTCGCCCAAAAAACCGAGCGTAGCATAGCCGCGCGCCGCATCAACAGACGGAATGTGTGGAGAGGTGGGAATCCAAGAAAGCCCTGTGTCCTCCCAGCTCATCCAACGCTTCCAGCCGCTCATTTTAATAGTGTGAATTTTTGCTTTTATCGTTTTTCCGTCTTTTTTTAGCCAGCCCTCCTCGTTAATTAAGTTAGCAAGCTCCGCAATAGTGCAGCCGTGTAGGTATGGAACCGATGCCACACCAATAAAAGACTTAAAGCCATCTTTGATGATATTGCCGTCTATTATCATTCCTCCAATCGGGTTGGGCCTATCCAAAATGACAAGTTCTACATTTTGCTCGGCACAAGCCTCCATAATGTAAAAAAGAGTGCTAATGTAAGTGTAGGAGCGGACTCCAATATCTTGAATATCGACCACAAGGGCATCACAATTTTCAAGCTGCTTTGCGATTGGCTTTTTACTTGTGCCATAAAGGGAAATAATTGGAACGCCAAAAATATTATCATTTTTTACTTCCTCGCCTGCTGGAACTGTGGAGTAAATTCCGTGTTCTGGCGTGAAAAAAGCAACTGTGCTGAAACTCGTTTGTTTTGCAAATATTTCTGCTGTCAATTTCCCTTCTGAGTTTCTGCCAGATTGATTTGTATAGAGTATAACTCGTTTTCGGGCAAGATATTCAAAATTGCTTTTTATTAAATTGTCTATTCCTAAACTAATGTTTTGCTTGGCATCTAACGGTAAGTAAGAACTTGATATTATATATATTATTAACGCTAAAACTCGGGCTGCTATTCTTTTTTGCATAGAATTTCTTTTAATAAACCACTAATCCTCAATTCAATTTCATTGCAAAATTAATACCATAAAATTGCTGAATAAATTAATTATTTTATGTACTTGAAAAAATGAGCTTTGTCTCGCACTGGCGGGCTAGATATTGAGAAGTATCACTATGAACCAAATGAAGAGTGCCGGAAGTTACGATTTTCCATATCTTAAAGGTATGGAATACCTGAAAAGTCATTCCGAGCGCAGCGAGGAATCCAGAGTATCTGCGGTATTGAAACGTTTTCTGGATTCTTCACTGCGTTCAGAATGACCTTGCCAACCTATCTCCTTATTTGAAAATGTAGCAGTATAGCTCTTCCTCAATCGAAAGACCAGAAGTGAAAGTATTTGATTTCCTTAAATCAACAATTTTCGTAATTTTGTAGATTAGCTAATTGCATTTTTTTAATATTATGGAAATGTATGAATTTTTTAGTTAAGTGGATGTATAAGCTCAAGCTGTGGATGGAAAGTTTTGCAGAAAAAAAATATGCAATGACTGCGCTGTTTTTGTTAGCTTTTGCCGAGTCGTCTTTTTTCCCAATTCCCCCAGATGTGCTTTTAATAGCGATTGCAGTTTCAGCTCCAAAAAAATCATACCGCGCTGCTTTTTGGTGTAGCGTTGGCTCTGTCTTTGGTGGCATTTTCGGTTATTTTATCGGCTACGCAATGTTTGAAGCTATTGGAAGACCTATTGTAGAATTTTATCATTATCAAGAAGCTTGGGCAAGTTTCGAGCGGCTTTATGAAGAGTGGGGGCAAATCTTTTTAGCTATCGCAGCTTTTTCGCCTATTCCTTATAAGGTTTCTACTATTGCCTCAGGCTTTGTAAAAATGGACATTATTCCTTTCGTCTTGATTTCTACTTTTGGCAGAGCTGCAAGGTTTTTCTTGGTGGGAACACTTTTCTATTTCTTTGGTCCTCCGATGAAAGCATATATTGAAAAGTATTTCGATAAGTTAGCACTTGCCTTTGTTGCGCTGCTTGTTGGTGGCTTTGTTGCTTTAAAGTTTTTAGTGTAAAATTTTTGGTGTGAAATTGAAAGTTTTGCAAATATGCAGTCAGCCTCCTTTTCCAGATAATAATGGCGCATCAAAAGCCTTTCTTAGCGTTGCAAATGGCTTGCTGAGCATTGGAGTCGATTTAAAAATCCTTTCCTATGCCACTCCTGCTTCACAGCCAGTATTCAACGAAAGCTCAAATTCTTTCTATGAAAAAACAGCTTATTCCTACGTAAATATTGAAAATAGAGTGAAGAGCATTGACGCTTTTTTCAATCTTTTCAGCAAAAAATCTTATAATATTTCTCGATTTGTTACAAAAGAGTTTAAAGACAGATTAAGGCAAATCTTGAATGAAAACGAGTTCGATATAATTCAATTTGAAACGCTTTTCACAACGCCTTATCTTGAAACGGCGCGGGAGTTTTCAAATGCCAAAATGGTATATCGCTCACATAATATTGAGCATTTGATTTGGGAAAGAAGAGCAAAAATCACAAAAAATCCTTTAAAAAAGCGTTATTTGAATTTGTTAGCGAAAAGATTGAAAGCCTTTGAAAAGAAAGTGGTTAATGATTTTGATGCTGTGATTTCAATTACAGAAATTGACGACAAAATACAAAAGGAGTATCTGAACCCTGGCATAAAAACAATCTCTATTCCAGTGGGATTTGATATGGCTGAGCAAAACTATCCGCAGCCCAAGGACTTATCTTTATTTTTCATTGGGGCGTTGGATTGGGCACCAAACGAACAAGGGCTGAATTGGTTTTTGAATAATGTTTGGGAAGATATTTTTAAAAAATATCCAAAAATTAAGTTTTACATTGCTGGCAGAAACATACCCGCTTATTTTCAAAAATGGGCAGATAAAAACGTAGAAATTTGCGGCGAGGTGCCATCTTCAAGCGAGTTCATTCAGCAGCACAGCATAATGCTTGTTCCACTTTTTTTTGGGAGCGGAATAAGAGTGAAAATAGTTGAAGCAATGTCTTTCGGAAAAGTAGTAATTTCAACGAAAATCGGTGCTGAGGGCATATTTTCCAAGGATTCGGAACAAATACTGATTGCCAACTCAAAAGAAGAATTTATTAAAAAAATTAGCAACTGCATAACAAACCCAGATTTAACTAAAAATATTTCTGAAAATGCCTTTAATTTTGCAAAAGAAAATTATGAAAACAGAAATTTAGCAAAAAAATTAGTTGCTTTTTATAATAGCTTATAATTAAAATAAGTTAAAAGATCGTTTGAGTTCTCTGTCATTCTAAGCGCAGCGAGGAATCCAGAAAAGAAAATCCCCCCGACCCCCTTTTTCAAAGGGGGGGATTCTTTTTAGGCGGGAAGCACAGAACAGTTCTGTATCCCCCGCTGGCGGGCGCAGGGGGTGGAAATTTCGCGCTGTCATTCTAAGCGC
>JAAYJM010000125.1 GCA_012522895.1 Ignavibacteria bacterium | reverse complement strand
TTGACAGAAGAAAACATTTTTATATTTAAAATAAGTTTTTAAGAAAAATCAATAAATACAACAATAATTTGAGTTTTTAAGCAATAGCTTAATTCTCGATCAAAAGCATATAAAATTTAATTTTTATATGTCATTCTTTTATCAAGAGTTAAGCAACTTTTTATAAAGCATTTCCAATGCCTTAACAAGCGCTCTTTCGCGAATAATTGCTCTTTTTTCACCAAGGAAAAACTTTTGCGAATAGCTGTTTTTACCATCAGAAAGTGCAATCCAAACCGTTCCTACTGGCTTTTCGCTGCTTCCACCACTTGGGCCCGCAATTCCAGTTATTCCAATACCAAAGTCATACTTGAAAATTTGCTTGACGTTTTTTGCAAGCGATTCTGCAACTTGCTTGCTTACGGCACCGTGCTGCTTAATTAAATCGCTGTCTACCTTGACAAGTTTAGTCTTAGCTTCGTTTGAATAGGCAACTATCCCACCCAGAAAATATTTTGAACTGCCTGGAACATCGGTAAAATTAGCCGCAAGCAAACCGCCAGTGCAGGATTCAGCAACTGCAATCGTCTTCTTTCTTTCTATTAAAAGCGAAGAAATTACCTCGTTTAGACTAAGATCATCTGAATATGCAAAAATGTATTCACCAACCTTACTTTTTATGTAACTTTCTACTTTTTCAATACGTTGATTAGCTGCGTTAAAATCCTTTGCCCCAAATCCAATTCTTAGTTTAACCCCTTTATATGAAGGCAGAAAAGCAAGCGTTCCATTTTCTATAAAATCAACTGGGTCGCCAATTTTTTCCGCAAGTATGGATTCTGCAACTCCTATAGTTTGCAATACCTTAAACGCAACTACATCTTCTCCTTTTAGCTCAATTAAATCTTTCAGAAAGCCAAGCACATAGCTTTCAAGCATATTCTTCATTTCGATAGGAATGCCGGGCATAGAAATTACATACTTGCCGTTGCTTTCAAAAAGCATACCGGGCGCCGTTCCAAAATGATTTGCAATCACTTTGCACTTAGAAGGTAAAAGTGCTTGCTCGGCATTGCGCTCAATCATTTTAAGTCCGCGTTTAGCAAAGAATTTGCTAATGCTATCAAAGACATCTTGATTTTTAACTAAAATATCATCAAAATACTCGCACAAAGCGGGCTTTGTTATGTCATCGGAGGTGGGGCCCAAGCCGCCAGTAATTAGCACCAAATCCGTTAATTTTAAAAGTCGGTCTAAATCACTTTTAATTATTTCTTTATCGTCCTTAATTGAAGAGTGAAAAAGGACATCGCAGCCAATCGCCGTGCATTTTTCAGCAATAAAGCGTGCATTTGTGTTAACAATCTGCCCTATACAAATCTCGTCTCCTATGGTCAAAATTGAAATTTTCAGCATATTCTTTTTTAAAAAATCTAAAATTATAGATTTTAAAATTAACTACAATCCTTTGAATATAAAAATTTCTTTTTCCTTTTGAGTTTGCGACTTTTTTTTTAATTGAAAAAAACTTAAATTATAAATCTAAAATGTGAATAAAATAATAAACGTAAATTATGAAAAAGTATATAGTTTTATTGGTTTTCTTTCTAATTTCGATGAGCTGCTTTGCTGAGCTTATTGAAATAAAAAGAGATAACGGCGAGCCAGCTGGAAATTGCTATGCAGCAAAGCGATATTTTTGGGACGAATCTGTTGCTTTTAAAATCAATGCCCCTTGCTTCATAAAAAAAATTAAGATTTATTTTTCTGGAGAAAATGCTGGGCAAGATACTATTTGGGTATGCGGCGACCCTGCAGCGGGCAATCTTTTCCCAACCCTTTACGTTGCAAAATACAACTCTCTAATTCCGCCGATAGCCTTCGATTATGAGGGCGTGCCAGGTTGGAAAGAATTTGACATTTCTAGTGCTAATTTAAGATTAAACGGTTATGAAGCGATTGCTATCCAGCACCGCATTAAGGAAAATGGGCCTTGGTTCACTTATGATAGAGATGGAAGAACAAGCGACAAGCAAAGCGGAAAAACTTCTTGGCTCTGCGACCCCTTTACTCCAAATCCAAACTTTTTAAATATAAAAGGAACGGTTTATGAGTATCCACAAGGCGATTTCCTTGTTCGGCTCTATATTGAATACCAATACCCTGACGGAGATAGCTATGAAGCGCCGTCAGCCCCAACTTTAGTTGATATAAGCTCGGATGCAAAAGTTTCGATTTCTGGAAACCCAGCCATTGCAGATTGGAATAATGACGGCTGGGACGATATTTCTTGCAATGGTAAGTTTTACGAAAACAATCGGGACGGCACTTTTACTGAAAAAAGTAGTCAATTCGCAATAGCAAGCGGGGGCTATTCTTGGGCTGATATTAATAACGATGGCAAACTCGATGTATTTGTTGCTCGCGGCTGGAATGATGATAAGATATATATTAATCAAGGAGATAATAGTTTTTTAGATATAAGTGAAGAAACAGGGATTACTAATAATTACCCAACAGAAACTCCCCTTTGGTTTGATAGCGATAATGATGGAACGCTGGATTTATTTATAGCAAACCGCAGAGCTGTTGTGAATGACAATGAAGTTTATTATCCAAATCAGCTCTGGGTAAACGCTGGCGATGGCACTTATATCAATGCAACGGCAGAAGCGGGTATTTCTGCAGCAGAGCCTCCACCCTACTTTGATTTATACGGTGCTGCGGCAGTTGATTATAATAAAGATAATGCTGCTGATATTTTCGTTGCTACATACCGCTTGGCTCCCGATTTGCTGTATCGGAATGATGGACAGGGGAGCTTTGTTGATGTCGCTAAAGAAACAGGTGTAGTCGGGCTTCCGACAGCTCTTCCCTACTATTTTGGACATGGAATGGGTTGTCATTGGGGCGATTTTAATAATGATGGCTATATTGATTTATGCGTTGGTAACCTTGCTCATCTCGACGAACGCGGCGTTTATTCAAATCCATCTTTAATATTTAAAAATGAGGGACCGCCCGATTTCCATTTTACAGAGCTTGGCAACGCAATGGGCTTGCGTTTTCACGAAGGGAATGCAGGCGCTCTTTGGCTTGATTTAGATTTGGACGGCTATCTTGACCTTTGGCACGGCAAATATGCTGGCGGTATTGGCTCTTTTTATATAAACAGCGGACCTCCCGATTTTAAACTGCAAGACATTACTTGGGAAACAAACGCCATTATTCAAAACCCTTGGACTGCTGTTTTTTTGGATATTGACAACGATGGCGATTTAGATATGATTGTAAATAATGTAGTTTTGCGTAACGATATGGAAAGAAAGGGCAATTGGGCTGCGTTTCGAGTGCAGGGCAATCCATCAGACAAAGTGAATATGGACGGCTATGGAACGAAAATTACTGCTTATATCGGAAATCAATTATTTTTCAGGGAGTTAAGCAGTAGTGCCTCTGGAACGAGAGCCACGCAGAATTCTAATGAGCTTCACTTCGGTTTGGGAAAAAATAATATGATTGACAGCATTGTCCTTGTTTATCCGAATGGCAAAAGCATCACACACACTAATATCAAAACAAATGCAAGGTATTTTATTCCTTATATGGAGGCGCCAGAAATGAGAATTCTTTCAACTCCAGCCCTTATTCAGCCAAAGAATTTTCAAAACAGAGTTAAAGCAAGCAAACCTATAATGGAATGGACAAATGTTGCTGGAGCAAGCACTTATCGAATACAAATAAGTCCAAATAAAGATTTTTCCTTGCTAATTGAAAATGAACTGTTGGAAGAAAGCGCATATTATCTTGCCGAACTGGAAAATCAAACACAGTATTACTGGCGCGTTCGTGCTTATAGCACAAAAGATTCGAGCAGTTGGTCATCGGTCTGGGAGTTCTTTACAGGGACGCCAGCTCCATCAAAGCCAAGTCTTCTTCAGCCAGCAGATAACGAAGTTAATGTCAATTTCAAGCCAAAATTTATTTGGTCAAACGTTACTTATCCCACGAAGTATTTGAATAAAACATATTTTAAGCTTGAAATTTCAAATGACGAAAGCTTTGAAAATCCATTTAAGATATATGAAAATTTAAGAGATACTGCTTTTATTATGGAAGAGAATTTGGAAATTAACAAGGAATATTTTTGGCGAGTAATTCCAATTAATATAGATTTGCCAGGCGAGCCTTCTCAACTCTTTAAATTTAAAACGGTTAGCTTGCCGGAAAAGCCTCTTTTAGAAGCGCCAAAAGACGAAGAAGAAGATATTATAATCCGTCCATATTTTAATTGGAAAGCTGTTGAATTTGCTGAATCTTATCAAGTTCAAATTAGCGAATACGAAGACTTTTCCGAAGTATTTTACGATAATTCAGAGCTTTACTCAAATAGTTTTAAATTGCTTAAAAATTTGGAAGGCTCCACAAAATATTTTTGGCGAGTTAGAGCATCAAATTTAGCTGGCAATGGCGAGTGGTCTGAAATATGGTCTTTTACTACGCTTTTAATTCCGCGGACAGTCTATCTTTCATACCCTCCAAAAGAAATGGCGGAATTACCCACAGTTCTCACTTTTCTTTGGGAAGAATCACACAATGCCCTTTACTATCAACTTCAAGTAGCAAATAATCTCTCTTTTGCAAATAGCATAATTAACGCTGATAGTTTAGCAGAAATTAAATATAGCAGCAGCTTTCCATTGGAAGAAGGAAGGACTTACTATTGGCGCGTCAGAGCAAAAAATGACGTTGGCAATGGAGTTTGGAGTGAAGCTTGGAGCTTTAAAACAGAAGGAATACCAAACGTTTTTGAAAGTAATAATCAAAATGACTTGTATTCTTTAACGTTATCACCTAACCCTTTTCATAACAATCTATTAATAAACTTATCATTATATAAGAATACTTTTCTAACTATCTGTATTGTCAATTTATTTGGAGAAATAGTTCATACTGTTTATAATGGCTGGTTAAGTCAAGGTGATTATTCTTTTAATTGGCAAGCAGTTGGATTATCAAGCAATTTATACTTTTTAAAAATCATTGCAAACGACAAACAAGAAAATTTTAAACTAATATATTTAAAATAATGGACTGCATTTACTACCCTTCGTTCAATAAAAATAATAATTATATCAACATTGAGCGTTCTCACACAAATCATTTAAAGGCATTACGCATTCAGTTGGGTAAGGAGCTGATTCTTACAAATGGAGAGGGCTTGCTTGTAAAAACCATTTTTATGGACGGCGACAAAGAAAGCTTTATCTTTAAAGTTACGGAAATAATTGAGCAGTTTGAGGAGTTTCCGCATAGATTTGCTCTTGCTTTGGCAATGCTCGGAACTCGCGATAGATTTGAGTTTGCTTTTGAAAAAGCGGTAGAGCTTGGCGTAACAGATTTTTTTCCTTTGATTACAAAACATACTCAAAAGGAAAAAATTAGAAAGGAAAGATTAACAGCGAAAGCAATTTCTGCAATCGCTCAATCTCAAAGAGCTATGCTGCCTATAATTCATAACCCAATTAATATAATAGATTTAGCAGAGCAATTTCTGAGCTTTGATAAGGCTTGCATTGCTGATATTGATGCAGCACCAATACCCGATAATACCGGTAATAATCAGTATAATTCAGTAATTGCAATTATTGGTCCCGAGGGTGGCTTCTCGTCTGAGGAATTGGACATTTTGAGGAAGAAAAAAAACTCCTTGTTTTTTTCACTTGGAAAAAAGCGATTGAGATCGGAAACTGCTGCAATAGTATCTTTAGGTTTGTTAAGTAAGGCATTTAATTAATTAGAAAATAATATATTTATGAATATTTATAAAGATTTTAACGAAATAGAGAAAAACCCGAATAGCATTGTAACCGTGGGAACTTTTGACGGGGTGCATCGCGGTCACCAGCTTATAATTAAAAGATTGCTTGAGATTTCAAAGCATAATAATTTAAGACATCTTTTAATCACATTTGACCCGCACCCGCAAATCGTCTTACAAAAAGCGGATAGAAAGCAAATATTCCTTTTAACAACAATAGAAGAACGTTTGAAGCTCTTCCAGAGCTTTGGAATTGAAAACGTTTTAATCATTCCATTTTCCAATGAATTTGCCAACATAGATGCAAAGGATTTTATTATAGAATATTTAGTAAAAAAAGTTGGTTTGCACAGCCTTTTAATTGGTTACGACCATCTTTTTGGAAAAAACCGGCAAGGGAATGAAGATTTGTTAAAGGGTTTGTCGCTGGAACATAATTTTAGCATTGAAAAAATTAAGGCATTTCAGGAAAATGAACTTATTATTTCCAGCACAATACTTCGTAATTTAATACTTACTAAACAAGTTGAACAGGCAAATCAACTGCTTGGCTACCCATATTTTGTTGAAGACATTGTGGTTGAGGGCAGTAAAAGAGGTAGAAAGCTTGGCTTCCCCACTCTCAATTTTTCTTTTTCAAATAAGTATAAGTTAATACCCTCGCAGGGAGTTTATTTTGTTTCCACTGAAATGGACTGCAAAACGATTTATGGAATGGCAAGCATTGGAGTGCGACCTACATTTGAAGATGAAGGAGAGCTGCTTTTAGAAGTTCATCTTTTCGATTTTAATCGGGATTTGTATGGGAAAAAAGTGAGCGTGAATTTCCACAAATTCATTCGCGAGGAGAAAAAATTTAATAGCACAGAAGAAATTATTGCCCAACTCGAAGAGGATAAACGAATTTGCAAGGAGCTGAGTGCTGTGGAAACGCAGTGAAGAGATAGAAATCCCCCCAACCCCCTTTTTCAAAGGGGGAGAAAGTATGGCAGCGTCACTTAGAATGAAGGGAAGAGTCCAGAAAATCTTTCAATACCTCAATCACTCTGGATTCTTCACTGCGTTCAGAATGACAGAGCTACACTATATCCCCCTTTGAAAAAAGGGTGCTGCTCTATTTTATTTCTGTTACAAGCCCGGTCCCAACATTTTTTCCGGTCTCAGTATTTCGTCAAATTTTTCTGCAGTCAATATGCCAAGTTCAACGGCAGCTTCTTTTAACTGCTTATTATTTTGATGAGCATATTTTGCAATTTGCGCTGCTTTGTCATAGCCAATATGCGGATTTAAAGCAGTTACAAGCATTAAGCTGTTATTCAAATAGTAATTTATTTTTTCCTCCATTGGCTTAATCCCAACTGCGCAATGCTCGTTAAACATAATTGAGCTATCGGCAAGCAATCGAACGCTTTGAAGGAAATTATAAATAAGAACGGGCTTGAATACATTAAGCTCTAAATTTCCAGAAGCGCCGGAAATATTGATTGTAACGTCATTTCCAAGGACTTGAGCGGCAACCATTGTCATAGCCTCGGGCTGGGTAGGATTCACCTTGCCGGGCATAATTGAGGAGCCAGGCTCATTTTCTGGAATAGAGATTTCTCCAAGGCCACAGCGAGGACCCGAAGCAAGCCAACGAATGTCATTTGCAATTTTCATGTAGGCACTTGCAACGGATTTCAAGGCGCCGTGAGCAAAGACAAGAGAGTCGTGTGAAGCTAATGCCTCGAATTTATTGGGAGCGCTTTCGAAGGGAAGTCCAGTAAGCTCTGCTGTGGTTTTTGCTACTTTTTCAGCAAATTGGTGATGCGTATTCAGCCCAGTTCCAACCGCGGTTCCGCCAAGTGCTAATTGATAAATCTCTGGCAAGGCTTGCTTAATTCTTGCGATGCAATTATCGAGCTGCTGCACATAAGCGGAAAATTCTTGACCGAGCGTAAGCGGGACGGCATCCATAAGGTGCGTTCTACCCACTTTAATAATATCTTTAAATTCCTCGGCTTTTTTGTTTAACGTGTCCCTGAAAACAGTTACGGCTGGCAACAAACGATGATTAATTTCCTCGGCAGCCGCAATGTGCATAGCTGTTGGAAATGTGTCATTTGAGCTTTGGGACTTGTTAACATCATCATTCGGGTGGATTGGTTTTTTGCTTCCAATTTCGCCGCCAGCGATTTCAATTGCTCTGTTGGAAATTACTTCGTTTGTATTCATATTTGTTTGAGTGCCAGAGCCTGTTTGCCAAATTGAGAGCGGAAAATGTGCATCGAGCTTTCCCTCTATCACCTCATCGGCTGCTTGGATAATTAAATCGCATTTTTCTTTTGCAAGGACGCCAAGCGCGGTATTTGTGAGAGCGGCAGCCTTTTTCAAAATTCCCATTGCGCGAATTATTTCACGCGGCATTTTCTCTATTCCGATATTAAAATTAATAAGCGACCTTGCCGATTGAGCGCCCCAATAAACGTTTGCTGGAACTTCAATCTCGCCCATTGTGTCTTTTTCAATTCTTGTTTTCATTGCTTTTCCTTTCAATTTATTATGGTTTATAATTTTTTGTTGACTCGACTAAAGCATCTATAAAGCGTTTAAATTGCTCTGCTTGTGAGGCTGAGAACTTTGCTCTGTCTAAAAAATTGGCTATGTTTTGAGCTGTTGTGAGCGTTATTTCACAGTGGATTGTGTCCTTTACGGTTTTATTTCGTTTTTGAGCAGATTGCAAGAAAGCGGTCAAAGAATTTTTACAATTCAAAAAAACTTCTACTTCTGTCCCAGTAATTTCAATAGAATTCATTGAATTAATAGCAAAACTAATGTCTTCAACAATAAAAACTGGCTTTAAAATTATTGGCTGCTCTTGATTTTGCTTTGATAATAAATTTAAAGAAGAAAAGCTTATGACCACAAGAAAGAATAACAACTTTTTCATATTAACCCCTTTATTTTTTAATAATTGACTTTTCAATAATATTAATTCTTGCAAGTTAAATAT
>JAAYJM010000124.1 GCA_012522895.1 Ignavibacteria bacterium | reverse complement strand
TTTGCCATAATTTTACTGATAAAGATCCTTGTCCAATTTGCTCATCTCCCAAGCGAGATAATAGCGTCATTTGCGTTGTTGAGCAGCCAAGCGATGTTATGGCTATAGAAAAAACAAGTGAGTTTTTAGGGCAATATCACGTCTTGCATGGAGTGCTTAATCCCTTAGAAAATATTGGACCAAACGACATTAAAATAAAAGAATTATTAGAGCGGCTTCAAGATGTGGATGAAATAATTTTAGCTATTAATCCAAGCATTGAAGGTGAGGCTACAATCCAATATATTGCAAGGACAGTGAAACCGATAGGAGTAAAAGTTACAAGAATTGCTCGCGGTATTCCAATGGGAGCTGAGCTTGAATTTACAGATGAAGCTACAATAACGCGTGCTATTGAAGGTAGAAGCGAAATATAACAATGTTGATGATTTCACAGTAGAGGCTAATTTTATCAGATAAAAATATAAAATTATCACATTAAATTATTAATAAAGTCATATGTTAAAAAAAATTTGCTTAAAATACAAAAAAAAGTAAAATATATTTTTTTTTTTAAGAAAAATTAAATAAATTGTATTTACGAAATTGGAAAACATTGATTTTTCAATAAGTTTAATTAACAGTTTTTTGAATTATTTATTAGGAGTATTATGTTAAGCCAAGCAGTTCAGGATTATTTGAAGACGATATTCCACCTGCAAAAAGATGGTCCCGTTTCTACTACCGATTTAGCTAATGAATTAAAACTTTCAAGCGCATCTGTAACAGGTATGCTTAAGCGTTTAGATCAATTAGCTTTAGTTAATTACAATTCATACAAAGGAGTAACTCTTTCCGATCAAGGGAACAAAACCGCTATCGGAATAATTCGCAATCACCGTTTGTTAGAAACATATCTATATAAAATCCTCGGATATACTTTAGATAAAATTCATCCCGAAGCCTGTATGCTCGAACACTTTGTTTCTGAGCATTTTACCGACAAGATTGACGAAGTTCTTGAGTATCCGAAGTATGACCCACATGGCCATCCAATCCCAACAAAAGAAGGTGAAATAGAGGACACTTCAAGTGATATTCTAATGTGCGATATTATTCCAGGTCAAAAGGTTGTGATAAAGAGGCTTGAGGACCACAACCCCGAATTGCTCGCATATTTAGAACAAATAGAACTTATGCCTGATGTAGAAGTCGAAGTAACTGAAACCGCTCCTTTTCAAGGTCCTTTAACGATTATTTACAATAACGAAAAAAAATTGATTAGCCATGAAATTGCAAAAAATCTTTTTGTAAGGCTAATTTAATTATTCGAGTTTTGCTTTTAAATGATCCCTAAATTAATTTTTTAAAGAGTTGTGAAAAGAATTAAGATGAATTTTGATTCTTTTTCTAAAAAATAAATTACTGTCAATATGAAAAGAAGAGTTTTGGGATTTTAAAAATTTGTAAAACTTATTTTTGAAAATTTGATAACTATCTAAAAAGATAGTAGTTACATAAATATTAAAATAATATAATACAATTATTGCTTTCTTTAAAGAGGAAACTTGGAAAAGGGAACAACAAACTAAGCTTTGCTTTTTGCATAAATAATTTGCTGAGAGCAAAAGCGCAGTTTAAAATAAAAATCCTTCTCAAAAACGTTTTGGGAAGGATTTTTTTATATCTTGCTTTTAAGCTAATCCGTTATTAAGCCATGATTAAGTATTTCAGAACGCTCTGCGATCTGCAGATTTTCAATTATTGGGTCGATAAAACCCTCAATCACCTCCCGCAAGGGATAATTTTTCCCCTCTCCTTCGAGGCGGTGGTCAGTAACTCGGTTTTGGGGCCAATTATAAGTGCGTATTTTTTCAGAACGATCTCCTGTTCTAACCATAGATTTGCGAGCAGAGGAGATTTCATCGTGCTGCTTTTTAAGTTCTAATTCATAAAGTCGAGATCGCAATACTTTCATAGCCTTTTCCCTGTTTTTTAATTGGGAACGCTCATCTTGGCAGCTCACCACTATTCCCGTTGGAATGTGAACAAGGCGGACTGCCGTTTCTACTTTATTCACGTTTTGCCCGCCCTTGCCGCCAGAACGAAAAATATCTATACGCAAATCTTCTTCCTTTATCTCAACATCAACTTCTTCAGCTTCCGGAAGGACAGCAACAGTTGCAGCAGAAGTATGTATTCTGCCGCTTGCTTCGGTATCGGGAACACGCTGAACGCGATGAACACCACTTTCAAATTTTAATTTACCATAAACATCATCTCCGGAAATAGAGAAAATCATTTCTTTAAATCCGCCACGCTCGCTTTCGTTAAAGTCAATTACTTCTAATTTGAAGCCAATTCGCTCTGCGTATCGCTGATACATACGGAATAAATCGCCAGCAAAAATACCAGCTTCATCGCCGCCAGTGCCAGCCCTTACTTCAAAAATGCAGTTTTTAAAGTCATTTGGGTCTTTGGGAATGAGCAAAAACTTCAACTCGCCTTCTAATTCTTCTTTTTCCTCGTTCAATTCCTCGTTGTCTAAATAGGCAAGGTCTTTCAGTCCGCTTTCAGTGCTGGGTGAGTTGATAAGCTCTTTATTTGCTTTTAGTTCCGATATTACTTTGAGATACTTTTTTGCAACCTCAATAATCGGATTCAGCATTTTTATTTCTTTTGAAATATTTTTATATAATTTTACGTCATTAGCTATATTAATATTATTTAACTGCTCTGTCAGTGAATTATATCG
>JAAYJM010000123.1 GCA_012522895.1 Ignavibacteria bacterium | reverse complement strand
TTATTAATCATATACGCTGGAATTGCGCTTGGCTTGGGGCTTACTGTGATTCAAATATCGAATGCTCCCTCCTATCTTTCTGATAAACCAGAAACTTGCATAAATTGTCATATTATGACTCCGCAATACTCCACTTGGCAGCACAGCAGTCATAGGGAATGGACAAATTGCAATGATTGCCACGTCCCGCATAATAATCTCGTTAGAACCTATTATTTCAAGGCAACCGATGGATTAAGGCACGCAAGTATGTTCGTCTGCCGTTTAGAGCCGCAAGTAATTCAAATTAAAGAAGCTGGGAAAGTGGCAGTTCAGGAAAATTGTATCCGCTGTCATTTCAATCAAATAAGCCCGGTTTCCATTGCAAATGTAACAGCAGAAAATCATCTGCACGGCGAGGGTCATCTTTGTTGGGATTGTCATCGAGAGGTGCCGCATGGCAGGGTGAATTCGCTTGCTTCAACTCCTTTTTCGATTGTCCCGGGTTTGAGTCCAGTTTTGCCAAAATGGCTTGATAGAGAAATCAAAGGAAAAAGTGGGAAATAAAGCGTCAAGCTAAATACAATTTATTTTTATAAATATAATCCTCTACTTCCTCGATTAAGTAGTCGGATACTGCTTTCCCCTCGGAAATCAGTTTTCTAACATCGCTTGAAGAATATTCTTTTGCCTCGCTTTGAAGCAAATAAAATTCAATTCCATTATAGCAGTGTTTTTCAAGTGCAGTGGATTTGCTTTCTTTTTCAAAAAGGAAATTGAAATCATTGTCTTCAAAAATCCTTGGCGCAACAGCAAGTTTTGCCGCGGCAAGTATTTCCTTATAATCTTTCCATTTATCAAATTTTTTCAGATTATCCAATCCAATCAGCAAAAATAAATTTGATTTAGGGTAAAGTTTTTTAAAGTGCTTAACGGTTTCGATTGAGTAAGAAATTCCTTCTTTTTCAATTTCGTATTTTGAAATTTCTATTTTTTGAGTATTTTTCAAAAGGAGTTCGAGCATATTTAAAATATGCTTTTTATCAATAGGACTGCCGCTGTTTTCACTGCTTTTAAAAGGGGAGACGAAACTTGGCACAAAAAAGCATTTATCTAAATTTAATTGCTGAATAAAGCATTTAGCAATTCTTAAATGCGATTTATGCGGGGGATTAAACGTTCCGCCGAAAATGCCAAGATTTTTCATAATAAAAAAAAAGGGACTTTTGAAGTCCCTTTGCAAGTAGAGTTAAATAAAATTAGTTTATGGGATATACAGATATTTTCAATCTGCTTTTGTCTTTGTGCTCAAATGTTACTCTGCCATCAATAAGGGAAAAAATTGTATAATCTTTCCCAAGCCCGACATTTTTTCCGGGGTGAAATTTAGTTCCGCGTTGTCTAACGATAATATTTCCGGCTTTTGCAAATTGCCCGCCGAATAATTTTACTCCCAGCCTTTGGGCGTTAGAATCACGTCCGTTACGAGTAGAGCCGCCACCTTTTTTATGTGCCATATCTATTTCTCCTTATAAATTATTTTCATCAATATTCAAATAATCGGGTGCGCCGCTTTCTGCAATTTTATTTTCAATTGCAATGTCCGATGCAGAAATATCGTTAATTTGAATTTTAGTAAATCTTTGACGATGTCCATTTAATTTGCGATGCCCTTTTCTTCTTTTCTTATGGAAAATAAGAATTTTTTCATCTTTCCAATGCTCAAGAACCTTTGCTGTAACGCAGCCATCTGTATAAGGATTGCCAAAGCTTAGATTATCGTTTCCCGATAAAAGCAGCAAATTTGAGAACTTAAGCATATCTCCGACCTTTGCGTCAAGCAATGGAACGCTTAATACTTGCTCTTTTTGAACATTAAACTGCTGTCCATTGATTTCTACTACTGCAAACATAATACTACCTTATTTCCTATTTAATTATAGTTTACAAAATTATAACAAAAATAAATAATATCCAAATAAAATTTACGAAGCAACGTTTTTCTTTGAATACATCAGCCTTGGTTTTGCGCTTTCCACTGTCTCTTTTGTTACAATACACTTTTCTACGTTTTTTAAATCGGGCAAATCGAACATAATTGGCAAAAGGATTTCTTCAACTATTGCCCGCAAGGATCTTGCACCGGTTTTCTTTACTTTTGCTCTTTTTGCAATTTCTTCAAGTGCTTCTTTCTCAAAATGTAAATCAACATTTTCCATTGCAAACAGCTTTTGATATTGCTTGACCACTGCATTTTTCGGTTCAGTTAAAATACTGAGCATTGCCTCATCTGAAAGATCCTCAAGAGTAGCAAGAACAGGCAATCGCCCAATCAGCTCTGGAATTAAACCATATTTCAATAAATCATCTGGCTCGGCGTGCTTAAGCAGATCGTTCCTATCTTCAATTTTATCAAATGATTGAGCTGTAAATCCAATAGCAGCTTTTCTCAATCGGTTTGCAATAATGCTTTCAATTCCCTCGAAAGCGCCGCCACAAATAAAAAGAATATTTTGAGTATTCAAATAAACAAGGTTTTGCTCGGGATGCTTACGTCCCCCTTTGGGTGGAATGCCGGCTGTTGTTCCTTCCAATATTTTGAGTAAGGCTTGCTGAACACCTTCGCCGGACACATCTCTTGTAATGCTTGAGCTTTCACTTTTCCTGCCAATTTTATCAATTTCGTCAATGTAAATAATTCCGTGTTCAGCTTTTTTGGGATCGTAGTCCACCTTTTGCAGCAAGCTTAAAAGAACGGTTTCCACATCATCGCCCACATAGCCAGCTTCGGTAATAGTAGTTGCGTCTGCAATAGCAAAAGGCACTTTTAATATGCGGGCAAGAGTGCGTGCAAGCAAGGTTTTGCCTGTCCCAGTAGGACCGAGCAAAAGAATGTTACTTTTTTCTAACTCTATGTCCTTAAATTCGTCTTTTTGGTTTTTAGACTTAATTCTTTTATAGTGATTATAAACTGCGACTGACAAGACTTTCTTGCTATGCTCTTGCCCAATTATATATTCATCTAATTTTTCCTTAATATAAGATGGTTTTAAAAGTTTATAGGACAAACGATCGGAATCTTCGAGCAAAGTTTCGTTTTTTTCAATAATTTCACTTATTCCTTTGGCACAAATATCGCAAATATAGACCCCAGGAGAATATCCTTCGAAAAGCTGAGCAACTTCTTTGTCGTTTTTCCCACAGAAAGAGCATTTATATGCATTTTTTACTTTAATATTTGGATCTTTTGTCATGCTTATTCTTTTTCTTTGGAGTTTGTGGCTTTATCTTCAAAAGTATTTCCATCAAGAATTTTGTCGATAATTCCGTAATCCAAAGCTTCTTTTGAGGACATATAATAATCGCGGTCAGCGTCTTTCCTTATTTGCTCAATGTCTTTGCCGGTGTGCTTGGAAGTAATTTCGTAAAGTGTTTCTCTAATCCGAAGCATTTCTTTTGTGTAAATTTCTATATCGCTTGCCTGACCTTGAGCTCCACCGAGCGGCTGGTGCATAAGTATTCTTGAATTTGGCAGGGCATATCTTTTCCCATTTGCTCCAGCTGCAAGAAGAACTTGGGCCATCGAGGCAGCCATACCGATGCAAATTGTTGAGATGTCTGGCTTAACAAATTGCATAGTATCGTAAATTGCAAGCCCAGCGCTTACGCTACCGCCGGGAGAGTTTATGTAAAGATTTATTTCTTTATTTGGATCCTCGCTGGAAAGAAAAAGAAATTGGGCAATAACCAAACTTGCCACCTGGTCGTCAATTGGGCTGCCAATGAAGACTATTCTTTCTTTTAAAAGGCGGGAATATATATCATAGGAACGCTCACCGCGTCCAGTTTGTTCTATCACTATTGGAACTAAATAACTGTTTTGCATGTTATCTTTCATAGTTATTCGTTTTTAATTATTTTCTTCTTTATTGTCTTCTTCGGGACTTTCTTGCTCTTCGTCAAAAACATTTAGCTTGTCGTCATAGACGTTATCAAATTCTTCGCCGTCCTCCCCATGCTCGTGCTGATGTTCGTGAGGGACGTCCCTAATACTTTTTAAAATCTCTTGCCTTTTCATATCAAGCATTTTTGTGTAATCTTCATAAGGTATTTCAGTTGTTTCGGCAAAATCGAGCAAGAAATCGAAAACTTTTTGTTCTAAAATTGTGTATTTAGTATAATCAGATTCCCTGAAGTATTTCATGTTCATTTCGTTGTTTTTTATCTCATCGCTGAGATTCAAGCTTCCAACAAATTCATCTATATCATACTCTTCAACCGTTAGCTCCTCGTTGTCAACAATCTTTTGAACAATAAAAGACCATCTTACGTTGTTTTCAGAGGTATCGGTAAAAAGGTCGCCCAAAACTTCATAGCTGGTTTCCTCTTTATTAGGACTGCCCCCAAAACGATTTATAAAGTTTTCATATTGAGCTTTTTTCTCCCTTTCAACTTGATAGCTCGGAACATCAAAAACGTTCTCAGCAATCAAATGATCTTTTAATTGCTCTTGCATTAATTTTTTTGAGCGATCATTCCATTGCTCTTGAAATTTAAAAATCAGGCTATCGCGATAATCATCAAGATTATCAAATTGACCATCAGACTGCTCGGAAATAAGTTCTGGAGTTAATTCAGCTGGAAGAATCTTTTCTATCTTTTTAATAGTTGCTCTCAAAGAAAAGTCTTTAGCATTCTTATCAAATTCCTGCGGGCTATAATTAAAAGTATCGCCCACTTTTAAACCAATAAATAAATCGATAAAAGCTTCAAAATACCCGTCTTCATACAAGCAAACCCTTTTATCACTGTTTATGTTAGAATCAGCTTTTACAGTATTTGTCTCTTTGTCAATCTCTTCAACTAAATAATCGACACAGTAGGATTTATCTTCAATAATATCGGCTTCTTCAAAAGCTCCATTTTTAAAGCGAATTTCATCAAGGAATTTCTCCACGCTTTCATCTGTAACAATATGAACAGGTTCGTAGATTTTAATTCCGCGATACTCGTTAAGCTCAGCTTGCGGCACAGACTCAAAGCTAATAAGGAAAGTAGCACCTTCCTCTGTCAGCTCTGCTTTTTCTAATGTTGGCTCGCTTGTAACTTCCAATTTCTCTTCTTCGACAATTTCTTTAAAGCATTCAATTGCAATATCTTCCAAAGAATTCTGGCGAATCATTTTGCCAAATCTGCTAATTACAATATTAAGAGGCACTCTTCCTTTACGAAAACCCTTAATTTCCACGTATTTTTGAGCTTCTTTATATTTTTTATTAAAACGTGGCTCAAGTTCTTCATTCGTTAAAGTTATGGTTAGCTCTTTTTGCAAACCTTCGGAGTCAATTAATTTTTTTTCCACTTTGAGTTCCTGATTATAAATCCCTGATTATATTAAATTTGTGCGGACGGGGAGACTTGAACTCCCACGAGTTTCCTCACTAGATCCTAAGTCTAGCGCGTCTGCCTATTCCGCCACGTCCGCAAAGCATGATTACAAAATTACGAATATTTTTACTAAATTAAAATAAATTTTCTTGTGCCAGCAGATATTAGCTTAATTGCAATAAAAAGTATAAATCCTTATCAAGCAAGATGCTTGAGCTACTAAAATAATTCTCTCTAAGTAGAACAAGCATCTCTGCTTGTTTAAGTTTTTTCTTGATTTAAAAGCCTTTTTTGTTGACTTCGCTAATTTGTTATAATGTTAACAACGCCTAAGACTTCACTTATTGCATTTTCAATAGCATCTTTTGGTAGAGCGCCTACACTCATTTGCGGTCTGTCTTCCATTGGGCAGAAAAGAATGGAGGGGATACTCCTAATTCCAAAAACTGCTGCAAGCTCCTGCTCTTCTTCTGTATTGATTTTATAAATATCTACTTTGCCTTGATACTCCTTGGAAATTTCTTCAAGGATTGGGGAGACCATTTTGCAAGGACCACACCAGTCGGCATAAAAATCTATGATGCAGGGTCTTTCGCCTTGAAATTTCCATTCTTTATTGTTTTCGTAATCGAAGACTTTCTCTAAAAAAGTTTCTTTCGTTAAATGCTCCATTTGAACTCCTTAAATTTTGCTGTTAAAAATAATGTATTAACGAAATTGAAAAAACTATATTTTATTTCAATATTCCTCAAACAGAATATTGAAATATTTATAATTTATTGCTTTTCAAATAGATAAATAAATACGAAATGAATGATAT
>JAAYJM010000122.1 GCA_012522895.1 Ignavibacteria bacterium | reverse complement strand
GTTTTATATTTTCCCTTCCAAACTGTATCTAATGAAGCAATAGTAGCAAGGCAATCCTTGCAGACAAGGTTATCGCTTATGACAATAACAGAATTGTTAATTTCTGAATACTCGACTGTTTGTAAATTTAGCCCAAAAAGCAATGAAAATATTAAATATAGCATATTATTTTACAAACTCCCTAATCAAAAATTTACCCTTTTCCTGCTCGTAGCTGTAATGAGTGCTAATCATTTTTCCATTATAAATATAGTATATGTTTCCAATTTTGAAAAATGCTTTATTTTCATTGCTATCGCTGAATTGCTTGTTATCAATATCTGCTTTCGTTAAGAGCCATTTACCATTAACTCTTTCCCAAATATCATAATATAAGTCATATAATTGACTGCTTGTTTCGTCATTATTTACAAAAGAATAGCATAAAAAAATACGATTATCGTCAATAAACTGAATATTATTCATTGTAGAAATAGTGCTTGTATCATTTTGAAGAAATTCAATAACCTGACCTGGATGTCTATCTTTAAACTTCGATGTAGGATAGTAAGCTGCCAGCCAGTTCGGAATTGTTCTGGTTAATGTGTCGGTTTTTCCATTTTTCAAATTTTCAACTCTAATGCTGTATTCTGTTATATCCGTAGTAATTACTTCATTTTCTGATACATCCATAATCTGCCGTGGCTGGAACAAAGTCCAGTAATAACCTTTTGGCTCAGGAAGGTAAATGAATTTTGAATTAGTTGGTTCTTTAATATCATAGCACCAATAGTAAAAAGTGCTATCACGCTTGGTATGATAATACTCATTCATGCCATACAGCTTATTTCCTTTGATTTTTATACTATTTGCTAAATAAAGTAGATCCTTGTTAAATAGCTCATTTAAATTAATTATATTAATTAAAGACGCTGAATCATCTGATAGTTTATAAATTAATAAATATTTATAAATTAGAACGATTAAAGTATCCTTATTTATATCAGCACCACTAATATTTGAACGACTACACTCATAAGTAAATAAGGAATCTGGAATATAAATTTTAATTTCTTTCGTTAAACTTTTAGATATATTTTTCATTTGGAAAGAACAATCATCATCAATTTTGGGTATAATATAATAAATATTGTCATCTCTGTAAACTATTTGATACATAAAGTATTTCGATATTTCAACCTCGCTATTATTAACTTCAATTTCGTTATAATAATTGAGAAAGCTATTAGACGTGGTTTGGCATAGTATGAATAAAGATAAAATCAATGCAAGCATATTTTTTCCTTTTACTTTTAAATATAGGGCAATACTTGAAAAGTGCTGCCCCGATTTTAATAAATATTATTCAAACAAATGAATTACTATTCTAATTCTAAATTAAAAGAAGTCATTACTAATTGCATTTCAGCAAGATTTTTTATTTAGTTCCCAAAATTGAATTTGAGAAGAAAACCCCCTTCCCAAGCTCAGCTTGGGAAGGAGGCAGAAAGTGGCATCAACCAAGGGGCAGTGAAGCATCAACCAACGGGTTAACCCGTTGGTTAATCACGATTTACGTTGATTTCGATATATGTTCACATAGCTTTCAACAAGGGGCAACTGCCCATTGTTGTATTTGCATTTTCTGAAAAATCCCCAGATGGGCTCCACCTCAAAGGTGGAGTCCATCTGGAAAAACACAGTTCCCCAAGCTCAACTTGGGAAGAGGAGAACATTAAATAGATTATTTATATCTTTATTTACATATTCATTATAATTAAAAATAATTAAATGTTTTTTATTATAATTCGTTTTAATTAAAAATATATAAATACCAAAATATTTTTCTAAGAATCGGAAATGCCTTATTGAACTAATTTGATTATATTCTATTTCAATAATAGTTCTATCTTTTGTAAATGGATTTATTCTAACAAAAGTATTGCTCATTTCAATAATTGCAGTATGAAAATAATTATAAGCACCGATAAAACTAAACG
>JAAYJM010000121.1 GCA_012522895.1 Ignavibacteria bacterium | reverse complement strand
GCGGCTCTATTCGTATTCCGAAAATTCAGGAATTAGTTCGTAATTTCTTTGGCAAAGAACCCTCCAAGGGCGTAAATCCAGATGAAGTTGTGGCGGTTGGCGCAGCGATTCAAGGAGGAGTGCTTTCCGGTGACGTTACCGATGTGCTTTTGCTTGACGTTACTCCACTTACACTTGGCATTGAAACGCTTGGTGGCGTTATGACGCCTATGATTCCAGCAAATACAACTATTCCAACGCGTAAAACGGAAATCTTTTCAACCGCAGCCGATAGCCAGACCTCAGTTGAAATACACGTCTTGCAAGGAGAACGTCCTATGGCAAGAGATAACCGCTCGCTTGGTCGCTTCCATCTTGACGGCATTCCACCAGCACCGCGCGGGATCCCGCAAATTGAAGTTACTTTTGACATAGATGCAAACGGGATTCTCGGCGTAGCAGCAAAGGACAAAGCAACAAGTAAAGAGCAAAACATTAGAATCGAAGCCTCGAGCGGACTTGCAAAAGAAGAAGTAGAAAAGATGAAGCAAGAAGCCCAATCTCATGCTGCCGAGGACAAGAAACGCAAGGAAGAAATTGACAACCGCAATCAAGCTGATTCCTTAGTTTATTCTACTGAAAAGCAACTTAAAGATTTAGGCGACAAGATTCCAGCGGATATGAAGGAAAAAATTGTTGCTGCTAAAGAGCGACTTGAGAATGCTATAAAAAACAACGCAGAGGATATTCGATCTGCAATGGACGCTTTAAATCAGGTTTGGAGTGATGCAAGCACAAAGATGTATCAGCAAGCTGGACCTAGGCCAGAAGCGGACGCAGAAGCTCCTCCAGGCAGCGAGCAAAGCGAACAAGACAGCCAGTCAACTGGCGGAGTAGAAGACGCAGACTTCACGATTGTTGATGATAAAGAATAAGGGATTAATTGATATATTAATCAATTAATTGATTAACTATTAGGCACTTAGCTGTGTTCATAGTAAGATACAGCTAAGTGTCGTTTTTTTATTGTAAAGTTTTATTTGAAAAAACAAAAATTTCAAGCAAGCAGAGATGCTTGCTCTACTTTCCTTTAATTTGCTATGCCAAACATTTTCGCTCAATAAAACACTTGAATCTAAATAATTTCTTTTAATTCTTTAATAAAAAGCTCAAGCGATTCCAACCAAAAAGGAGCTTTTATTCCGAATGTGGTACTTAGTTTCTCTTTGGATAAATAAGAGTTAGGGGGTCTTTTTGCCTTAGTGGGATATTCTGAACTTGGGACTGGCAAGATTTGAACGTTTTTTTCAGTTATCTTATACTGCTTAGCAAGCTTATAAATTTTTTCTGCGAAATCGAACCAAGAAATCTTGCCTTCACTGGAAAAATGATAAATCCCAAATTCATTTGAATCTTGCTTGATTATGAAAACAATGAACTCAACTAAATCTGCTGCAAAGGTTGGGCTTCCAAACTGATCGCTGACAATGTTTAAGCTATCCTTATTTTCAATTTGCTTTAAAATCGAATAAAGAAAATTGCTTTTATAAAAGCCGATCAGCCAAGAAATGCGAATGATAAAATGCGATTTCAAAGTTTTTTTGACTAAATTCTCGCCTGCAAGTTTAGACAAACCGTAGATATTTTGAGGATTTGGCTCGTCTTCTTCGTAATAAAGTGATAAACTTTCGCCATCAAAAACATAGTCGGTGGAGATATGAATTAACTTCGCATTTTTTTCTTTTGCTATTTCTGATAGATTTTTTACTCCTTCTGCATTTATTTGAAAGGCAAGAGCTGCTTCGTCTTCTGCTTTTTCCACGTTTGTATAGGCAGAGCAGTTTATAATCCAATCAATTTCTTTCCCTTCAACAAATTCTCTAAGTTTTTCTATTTTAGTAATATCGACCTCAAGATCGGAGGAGATAAAACTAAAATTTTTATATTTCAAGGCATTTTGCATTTCTATACCTAACATACCTTTATTGCCAACCAACCAAATCATAATATTTCCAAATTATTATTGAAAAAACAGTATATTGCCTCGAAAAAAAGACATTGCAAACTTAATGAAAAATATTTAAAAAAAATTTGATAAAAAATAAAAAAACATTTTGTTGTTTCAGAAATATTGCTTAATTTTGTTTTCTTGAATTGCACACACAAGAGCAAAGGAGGGCCCATAGCTCAGCTGGGAGAGCGCTTGAATGGCATTCAAGAGGTCAGGAGTTCGATCCTCCTTGGGTCCACAGTTCTTTTAAAATATGGGGTCGTAGCTCAGTTTGGTTAGAGCGCCAGTCTGTCACACTGGAGGCCGCGAGTTCAAGTCTCGTCGGCCCCGCAGCTTTTACATAAAACACTCCAAAATAGAGTACCAGTTGATTCAGTTCAGCTGGTATTTTTTTTATCTCCAACTTTGCAAAGAAAATAAAAAAATTTTAATAAATTCAGCTTTAAAACGTTATAACTAAAAAATTTTATCTTTAAAGGTGATATATGAAAAAAATGATTTTCTTAGCTCTTTTTCTTGTTTTGCTGTCTGTTCCAATCTTTGCTCAAGATGAGTATATTGACGATTTGATTTTCGAGCCAGCTGAATTGCAAGAAGGACAAACACGCTACTTCGCAATATCTGGGGGCTATACTGGAACTTTCTTTTTCGCTAATTTTGACGATTTGAACACACATCTGCTTGATATGGGCTTTGGCTTAGACGAATTTGAAGCACCAATTTATTTAAATGGAGTTCAGGGCTTCACTGGAATTGGTATCATTCCAAATATTAGAGTAGGTTTTTTTGGTGCGACTGGCTCAAAAATCCAAAAGACAAACATCGATATTGATGGCGCAAAACTTGAGCGAGGACTGGAATATTCCCTTTCCCTAACTGGTTTTAATGTGGATTATGGATATGTGCCTATAAAATCGCTTGCAATTCTGCCCGGGATAAATGTTGGTTGGGGAGGACTTACACTTGAATCTTACCAAGGAGCAAAAGAGTATGATTGGAAAGACTTTAACACAAAAGTGGACAGTTTGAATTTTATGAATAGAGCAAAAACTACATTCTCTTTTATACAGCCGAGTCTGTCTATTGAATGGACTTTAACGCCTTATTTTATGATTCGAGGAAATGTTGCTTATAATTATTCTTTTGCTTTGACTGGCGATTGGGAATGGGAAATGAACAAATATTCAAATTTGACAAATGTTCCAAATGCTATTAACGCAAACGGCTTTATCGCTCAGTTCGGGCTTTTTTTAGGTTTGTTTAATTATTAGAAAATTGGCAGCTGAATTTTAACTTAGCCCATTTCAGCCTTTTCCACCTTGGGTAGCTTATTTGTTTTCAAATGAATAATTGTGGAGATGGACTTAGCTTGTAGTGTTAGCTTGTAGTATAGATAAAGT
>JAAYJM010000120.1 GCA_012522895.1 Ignavibacteria bacterium | reverse complement strand
CCGCGACTTTCGAGAGCGCAAAGCCCATTTTCCCAGATGAATAGTTTGAGATAAAGCGAACGTCATCAATTTTTTCCTGAGTTGGTCCCGCAGTTAGAAGAACTTTTTTCCCCTCTAAACTTTTTTTTTATCTTGCTGCTCGCTGTTTTTTAACTTGGTATATTCAAGCTCAGCTGACCATTTATCCTTTTCTACTGCATCGGAAATTGTGTTAATAGGCATTTGAACTGCCTGCTCAATTTCCAAAGCATCGGCGGGGTCTTTACTTTCCTCTTGCTTTATTTTCACCTCAAAAATTTTCGATTTCTTAAAATCTTTTTTTCCTTCTTCTGGGCTTGAGCTGAAAACATTATCAAGAAAAGTAATTATGCTATCGACAGAGGCTAATCTTCCGCTCCCTTTAAGTCCGGAAGCAAGCTCTCCCTCTTCTGGTGGAATAACTTTTACTCCAAATTCCTTAATTATTTGGACGTTATTTTGGGTGATTGGGTTTGCCCACATATCGCAATCCATTGCCGGAGCAATAATAAGTGGCTTTCCTTTGGGGAGGGCAATAGCAACGGTGCTTAAAGCGCTATCGCAAAGCCCGGTTGCAAGTCGCGAGATTGTAGTTGCGGTGCAAGGTGCTATGAGCATAGCATCAGACCAGTGGGCAAGGTGGATATGCCAAGCTCCACTGGTCTGATTATCTTTTTCAAACATATCGCTAATCACTGGGCTTTTTGTAAGATTGGAAATCGTAAGCTTTGTGATAAATTCGAGGGCAGCGGGTGTCATAATCGCCTTTACATTGCTGCCTAATTTAATTAACTCACGGATTATCAAAGGGGATTTATAAGCTGCTATTGAGCCTGTTATCCCGAGCAATATGTTCTTGCCTTTTAACATTTCTTTAAATAAGCTTTTGCACTTCTTTTAAAAGCTGCTCAAAGCGAATTGGCTTATTCAATAGTTTGTCAGCTTTAATCCAGCTGCGTTCGTCTTCTGTGGTTGTATCGAATTTAAACCCAAGCTCGCGAGTAACTGAGGTTACAATAATAACAGGGGTATTTGGGTTTTTCTTTTTTACAATTTCTGAAAGCCAAAATCCGCCATCAAAATTTTCCATCATCAAGTCCGAAACGACTAAATCGGGATTAGTATTTTGGAGAATTTGCTCTGCTTCCGCTTGTCCCTCTGCGGTTACAACATCATAGCCTTCTTTGCTGAGCAAAGTTTTATTTTGAGACAAAAAATCAATGTCATCATCTACAATTAAAATGAGTTTTTTCTGCATATTTTGTTCCATTTTTTACACAAAAAATAAACTCAAATCTATGACTTTTAATTGTCAAAAACAAATAAATCTTTTATTTTAAAAAATATCGTTAATTGAATAACAAAGTTAATTGTTTAATGATATATGTTTGCAAGGATTATTAATTTTTTGTAATATATACAAATTAAACTTAGCTTTTCTATCTAATTATATCTCGAAAGAAATTCGATAACCTTTTCGTCTTTGCTCTCTTTTAGATCTGTTGCGTTACCAAAAAAACGAACGACACCCCCCTCAAGCATAGCAACGGAATCTGCCACCTCAAAAACAGAAAACATATCGTGAGTAATGACCAATGAAGTAATTTTCAGTTTTTTTGAAAGATTTGCAATAAGCTGGTCTATTTGACGAGATGTAACGGGATCTAATCCGGTTGTAGGTTCATCGTAAAAAATATAGCTTGGCTCCCCCACCAAAGCTCGCGCCACCCCTACTCTTTTTTTCATACCGCCGGATAAATCCGAAGGCTTTTTTTCCTTTAATATTTTCCATTCCCTTTCAAAAACTGCGGCATCACTTTTCTTTTCTGGCAACAAGCCAACGGCAGAAAGAACACGCATAGCCTCGCTTTCCAACTTTTCATTGTCGCGAAGCCCGTGTTCATAAAGCCCAATTACAATATTTTCAAAAACATTATAAGAATCGAACAGAGCTGAGCCTTGAAAAACAAATCCAATCTTCCTTCTTAGTTGAAACAAATCGAAATTGCTGAGCGAGCTTATTTCCATTCCATCTACCTTGACCGTCCCGCTGTCCGGAATTAGCAAACCCACGATATGCTTCAACAAAACACTTTTTCCACAGCCTGAGCGACCGATAATACAAGTTGTTGAACCATTTGGGATTGACATATCCACGCCATTCAGAACAACTTTTTCTTCAAAACTCTTCCGTAAACCTTTAATTTCTATCATAATACTTTATTTGTTTTTATTTAAATGTCATTTAAAGCGTATATTTTCTGTAAAAGTTGTTTTACTTTCTTTTTGGTTTTTTTCTGTCCTCTGGCTTTTTTCTGTCTTTTGGATTTTTATTTGGATCTTTTTTGCTATCTCTATCGTATTCCCTCAAAAGCATTCTTTGCAGCTCTTTGGAAAATCTTTCTTCAAACATTACAAATTTAGCAAAATTTAAAGGACTAAGCATCGATTCAAATTCTCTATATTTGTCGCTAATTGCGCTGTTAAATTGACTGTGAAGATTTAGCAATTCTTTTGTTTTTGCAAAGACTTGCTCGTTGTTTGTTTCCTTTTTAATTAGACTTTCAATTTCCTTGCTTTTGCTGTCAACTTCATTTTTCTTTGCTTGAATTTTTTTCTCCCAAGTGGAGTATTTTACTAAAAACTTTTCTGCCTCTTGCTCTTCTAAATCAAGCAGGCTAAGCAATTTTATTTTTTTTACTTGGTTTACACGCTCTTTGGCTCGCGGATTTTGACTGTATAAATTTGTTGCAAAAACTGAGAGACAGAAAGCAAAAAATACAGCTTTATAAATTAATTTCGACATCTTCAATTTCCTTTAAAATAATTTGAAAAACATTTTCTTCTATTAAACTTATATTATTTATGAACTCATAGTAAAATGTGCTGCTATAATCAATTTCAAGCTCATCATTATCGCTTGAAAGCAAGTGCGACAGCATTATATCATTAAAAAAATCGTTGCTTGCTAAATCTTCTATCGCTTCCTCAATATCATCGCCACTCAAACAATTCATCGAAAGATTTTGAGATATATCTATAAGCTCCCCCTCTTCTATATTAGAGGTAAAAATAGACAAGAACTCCTGTTCGCTTAAAAGCGGGGCGCTCTTTTGATTTTCAACTATTTCAGGCTCTGGCTTTGTTTTAATGAAATTGAAAAAAACAAAGTATGCAATGAAAATCAAAGCCGCCGTGGGAACAAGATATTTAAAACTATTACCAAAATATGAGCTTCTTTTACTTTTTGCAGAAAGACGCTGCTTTACTTTTACTGAGGTATTTCGAGTGTAATCGCCAAGGGTTTTATTGAAGTCCATTTGATTAAGCCTTCCGAAAACAGATCTTACCTCGCTTAATTCTTGCTGCAAATCTGGGTAACGCTCGATCTCCTGCTCAAATATCGCTTTTTCATTTTCCGAAAGTCTATCGAAAACATAATCTGGCAAAAGCTCTTGCATTTCTTTATAGCTAAGCTTTCCTGTGTTACTCATATTTCACCTTTTTCTTTCAGCTTTTTTAGCATAGTGGCGATTTTTTTTGTAGCATTATAATAATTTGATTTCAGCCCGCCGACCGAAGTGCCAAGCATTTTGGAAATTTCTTCATATTTTAGATTATCAAAATACCTTAAGCTAAAAACTTCTCGCTGCTTTTTGGGTAAAGTTCCAAGAAGAAGCAAAAAACGTTCTTCAAAACAGTTGTTTTCTAATATTTGATAAGGGGTTTCGCTTTTGATATTTTTTTCATATTCAGTAAAATTATTTTCAGTGCGCGACCAAAAGCGAAATCTTTTACTTCTAATTACATTATTGCAATGATTGACCGTGATTCGATAAAGCCAAGTTTTGATTGAGCTTTTCTTTTTAAATTTATGAAGGTTATTAAGTGCTTTAAGAAAGACGTCTTGGCTCGCCTCGTCTGCATCTTCAAAATTATTTAAATACCTTAAAGCAATGGAAAAAACATACTTTTCATATTTACGAACAAAAGAAGTCGCAGCAAGCTCGCTATCTCCATTGCAATATTCCTCAATTATTCTATTATCGTTTTCAATCAGCAAGTTGCTCAATCTTTTTGCTCAAATACATAATTTAGACAAAAAAAGCAAGAAAAGGTTTAATTATTAGTAAAAAATTGGGGTTTGCGGAAAGGGTGGGATTCGAACCCACGGTACCCTTGCAAGTACACACGCTTTCCAGGCGTGCCAGTTCAGCCACTCCTGCACCTTTCCGTTTAAGCAAAATTACAAAATATTTTTCAAATACTAACTAATTTATTTTAAATTTAGCAGCTCCGCTTAATCTTCGTCCTTATAATACTCTTTCCTTGCAATAGCAACTTGAATATCTGCAAGTATTTCATCGGAAAGCGAAGAGAAAGCTTTGCTAAAGCTTGGAGCAATCGAGCGCGCTAAATTGTCTGGACGTGCTTCTCGCTTTGAATACACTTTGCTTATAAGAACCTCAGTTTCACTTGAATTTGGGATTTTGCCAAGCAAAGCAATCCTTATGGACAAAAAGACTTCGTTTTTTACTTCCTTATTTTTTTCACTATTATAGGCAAGCATTTCAAGGATATGACCCTCTAAAATGTAGTCCGCTACAACGATTGATGAGGATTTTACAACGCCATTAGAAAAAGTTTTCATTTCGTTGTATCGCTTTACAATGAAATCTGTAATAAGCGAGCTGCAATCGGCAACCCAACGATGATAAAAATACCTTTTAACGCTTGAATTATCGACAAGAGCAAGAAATCTATCGGTATCAATTTCCTCGCTTAAAGTAAAATCTCTAACCAGCAGCGCGTTTGGAATAGTTCCAATATTCCTGTATTTAGTTTGCTCCTGTTCCAGGCGATAATACTCAATAGCTGGATAATCAGATTTTATTGAAACGCAGCCCGAAAGGCAAAGAAGAAAAAGCAAGTATTTGTGCATTTGTTTCAAGTTCAACAATCAATACTAAAACAAATTTTAAATTACAATATTTTTTCTAATAAAAAAAAGTGAAATTTTTTTATTAAAAGCTATGCCTCTAAAATGACCTCATAAGCAAAGACGAATCGCCATAACTTAAAAAACGATAGTTTTTCTCCAATGCCTCCCTGTATACTTTTCTCCAAAATTCCTTCCCTAAAAAAGCTGCCACCAGCAATACTAAACTCGTTTTTGGGAGATGGTAGTTTGTTAAAAGAAGATCGACAACCCGGAACGCAAAGCCCGGAACAACAAATAAACTTGTATCTGCACTCAATCTTGTTAAATTATTCTCTTTCAAAAATTTGAGTATAATTTCTAAAGAATTTTTAGTTTCTGGAATTAGCTTTTTGCTTTCGTAAATATAACTATCCCATTGGTTTATTACAAAGTTCGACCCGAGCTTAATTTTTGCGGCAATAATTGGAAGTGATTCCAAAACTCTTAAAGAGGTCGTTCCGGTTGCAATTATTTTCTCTTCTTTGCTTATTGAATGCAAAAGCTCTTCAATCGCTTGAACTGAAATAGAAAAATGCTCTTGGTGCATTCTATGCTCAAAAACGCTTTCGGCTTGTATTGGTCTAAAAGTTCCTAAGCCTATGTTTAATTCAAGTTTAGCTATTTTTATGCCTTTTTCTTTAATATTATTTAAAACAGACTCTGTGAAATGCAGTCCGGCAGTGGCTGAAGCGACAGAGCCAAATTTTCTTGCATAAACCGTTTGGTAACGCAAGGCATCTTCTTCCTCAGCAGGACGCTTTATGTATGGCGGTAAAGGAATTTTCCCGAATGCAGTTAAAATTTCACTAAAATTTAGAGATTTATCTTCCCAATTGAATTCAACAACAGCTTCAGCAGATTCTTTTTCAATAATTTTTGCGTGCAAAGTTCTTTCTTTTCCAGTCAAATTAAAGCTTGCTTCAAACTCATCGCCAGCGCGAACGCGCCGCCCACCAATAAGACAGTTCCACTGGACTGGGCATTGCGACTCTTCAATAAAATCAAAGGCATAATGCTTATCTTCTTTATTTGCCGAGCTGTGCAAAGAAATTGCCAAAGAATCCATTTTCGGCTCTAAACAAAATATCTCTATCCTGCGGCCGCTTTCTTTATAAAAATGCAAGCGCGCCGAAATCACCTTTGTTTCATTAACAAATAGCAAGGCTGGCTTGGGCAGAAAATCTGCAATTTCAAAAAAATGATGATGCTTAATATTTTGGCTATTGCAATCAGCAATTAAAAGTTTGCTTTGCTCTCTATTGGCTAAGGGTTTTTGGGCAATTCGCGCTGGGGGCAAATCGAAATCGTAATCACTTAAATCAATTTTTTCAAGAATGCTTTCTATGTTTACTTGAACTAAACGTTCCATTATTCAGCGCTTTTTATAGGAATTTCTTTATATTCAATTCTTTGGTGGCTCATACCGGAAAGACTCCTGAGGCAGGTCTCTTTTATTGTCTGCAATTCTTTAAAAGTTAGGTTGCTTTCATCAAATTGTCCATCAAGAAGTTTTTCTTGAATTATTTTTTCCAATGCTCTTTCAAATTTTTCTCTGTCGTTAGAAGCGAGCCGCGAGACTGCCTCCGCAGTATCACAAATCATTACAATCGCAGTTTCTTTCGAGTTAGGCTTTGGACCTGGATAACGGAAATCGCTTTCCTTAATGTCCGCTTCTGGGTTTTCACTTATAGCTTCTGCATAAAAATGCCTTATTAAAGAAGTGCCATGGTGCATCGGAATAAAATCTATAATACGTTGAGGCAGATTATAATCTTTTGCAAGCTTAATTCCATCGCTAATATGCTGCTTTATAGACTCAGCACTCTTTTTCGCTGTTAAGGAATTGTGCTTATTGTCGCCGCCTATTTGGTTTTCTATAAAATATTCTGGTTTTTTTATTTTTCCTATATCGTGATAGTAAGCTCCTACTTTTGTTAAAAGGTTATTTGCTCCAATATCTATAGCGCAGCGCTCAGCTACCACTGCCACCGACATTGTGTGTTGATAGCTACCGGGCGCGATTTCGTTCATCGTTGCCAAAAGTGGGTGGTTTGTGTTACTGTATTCGGAGAGCTTTAAATCAGTTGTGATTGAGGTCAATCTTTCTAAAATAAAAAGCAAGCCAAAGGTAATAAATGGCGACAAGGCTGAGTTAATAGCTGTAACTCCAAGCCGATACCCGATTGTTACAAAATCAGCGGAGCGCTCAAATCCAAATGAAAGCACCGGCACCGCAAAGCCAAGGAAAATATATAGAAAGGATTGAAATATTTGAGTTCTGCTTTGAATATCGCGGACTGTGTATGCAGCAAGAGTGCCAGCAAAGAGCATTGTAGTTCCGGTATCGTAATCGTTTCCCCTTATTCCAACCAGCATAAGCGACATTGTTACTGTTATATAAAATGCGGTTCTGGAATCGAAAACAATGGCGCATAGCATTGAAAGCGCGGGCAGAAATATTATATACTCCACAGGGAAATTTGCCGGTATCTCCATAGAAAGCCAAGAAAGAAAAGAAGCTAAAACTAAGGTTACGCAAATTATAGCCATTTGCAAGTTGTCGTAAAATATTCGCTTCCTTATGTAAAACAAATAGATTACTAAAATGGAAAAAAGCAAAAGCACGTGACCAAATCGCCCAATGAAAGACCAAGGGGAGTATGTAGGTTCATTCAGCATAAAGCGAGAGCGATTATAAGAATTTACTTTTTTTAGAGATTCTTTCGAAACTATTTCCCCTTTTCTAATGATAATATCGCCTTTTTTTACAATCCCTTCGGTTAAAGGAACTGATTGGGCAGCCAATCCCTCGCTTTGCTCTGTTAGCTCAGCAGAGTATTTCAAGTTAGGCAAAAGAGTATTTTTCAAAAACTGCAAAGCAACAGACTCATATCCATCTTGAAGCTGCTTTTGGAAATATTTTTCAGCTTTCTCTATTATGTTACTGGAATCGCTAAGATTTTGGGACGGAAATAAAAGCTCTTCGTTATTGGAAATGCGGGCAGCTATTTCGCTTCTTCTAATATTTTCAGTTAAAACATCTACAAAGCCAGCGCGATAAACCTTATCGAAAAAGTTTTGTATTGCTTTTTGTATTTTTTTTAGCTCGCGTTTTTTTACTTCTATTTTCCCCGATTCACTTAACTTAGTGCTTTTTATGCTAAGCAAATCAAGTATGCTGTCGTTAATTATATTAGTTTTTTCAAGATAATCTTCAATAAGAAAGTTTAATTGCTGGGACGCTTTATAAGGGACGCTTTCATCAAAGTTGAAAACAGGTAGGACTTTTTGAACCGCTTCAGCAATATCAAGCTGCTGCTCGTCTTTCGATTTATAAACAGGGAAAGAAAACTCCGCCTCCAAAGTCTTATTCGTCCAAGCCATTCCAACGTCAAGCCCTAACTCGCTTATTTCGTAATTTTCTTTGTTGATATGGACTGAGAAAAAGAAAGTGCAAATTATGACTGCAATAAAGAGGATTAGAAACTTAATTCTTAAATTATGCCTATTCCCTTTAATTGCCGAATAAGAGCTTGCTATGGACTCAGTTCTTAGCTTATTAAACAGTGTCTCTTTTGTTTTATTCATTCAAAAGTTTTTTTACTCTTCGTTTTTTATTGCAAATATAATAAAATCCAATTTAGTAAACGACAAAAGTATTGATAAAAAAAGCCGAAGCTCAAAAATACGAGCTTCGGCTTTTTTCTAAATTAAATCAATTTATTTAACAATAATAATTGACTTTGTTTGCGTAAAGGATCCAGCGTTTAAAGTGTAATAATAGACACCAGAGCCTAAGTTAAATTGATTTGCACTAAATTTAACGTTATAGCTGCCAGGCTGCACCATTTCGTCAAACAAGGTGGCTATTTCTCTTCCATAAACATCAAGTAAAGTTAATTTAACTTGCTTTGTAGTAGAGGAGTTAAATCTAATAGTAGCGTTATCAAAAACTGGGTTTGGTTCGGCATTCAGCAAAGCGAATTCGCCTGCAACAGCTTCATTTACAGAGGTTTGTGAATACTTTGTAACTGAAAGGTTTACTGTATCGGAGTAAACAACACCGCAATTATTTGAAATTTCGCAATAATAAGCACCTGCGTCTTCGGCTTCAGCCTCTTCTTTTGAGTAAGTTGCTTCTTCGCCAACAAGTTCATTAGTAATGTCTATTTTATACCAAGCATAAGTAACTGGAAGTGCGCTTTCTACTTCGACAGTCATTTCAAATTCCTTTGTTTCTTCGGCTTCAATAACAGGTTCTGGCTGAACTGTAATCACTGGTGGGAGATTTACTGTTACCGATCCAGCATTAGAATAAATTGTAAAATCAATGGATTCCAATGTAGCTGATAGTCTATATTCGCCTTCGTCAGCCTCGTTTGCATCTTCGATTAAAAGAGTAGTTGTTCTACTTCCGCTTACTCTTCCGCCTTCTGTTAAAGGAGTATCGTTAAAATACCACTGATATTGAGGTTCTTCAGCACTTGATGAATTTTCTGCAACAGCAGTAAATGAAATAAGCTCGCCCTTGCAAAGTGTAATATCACTTGGGTGTGAAAGGAATTCAAGGTCTGGTTCTAATATACCAAAGTTTGTAGCAGTATCCGCTCCGCACAAGCCCGTTACTACAACCCAATAATCCGTTCCATAGTCCTCTCCAGTTAGATCAGTAATTGTCATTAAGGAAGATTGAGCGCCTTCAACCCAGCTATTGTTTTGAAGCAGTGTAGTTCCTTTATACCATTGAACTGATGCGGGGTAGCTTATATGAGCAAACACTTCAAAAACTGCTTTTGAGCCTGGGGCAAGCACTTGATTCTTTGGTGGATATATAATATTTGTTGCTCTATTCACATAAACCAAAGCTGGCTCAGATTCTCTTGGTGTATTAATTCCATCACAGTCGTCAGCAAGCACTCTACAAGTATAAACACCACTTGCGTGGAAAGTTGCGTTCTTTATTTTGAAAATAAGGCTGTCTGAGGTGCTATTATCGCTTTTTGAAATCATAATACCGTCTTTATACCATTGGTAATTATGAACGATACCAATTGCGTTCACAGAAAGAAGCACATCTTCACCTTCGCAAATCACATAAGGTTTTGGATTGGTAGTAAATGTGACATGGCTGTCCCAAACTTTATTAAAGCCAACAACTGATGTTGTAAAGCTTACTCCACCGCAATAGGAAGTTACCACGCAACGATAATCGCCTTTATCAACATCGCTAACAGCGTCAATAACAAATTCTTGGGAATTTGCGCCTGGTATATCGACGAAAGTTCCGCTAAAATTAGCGTCAATTTGCCATTGGTATGATTCGACTGTTCCAGTTAAATTTACAGATATTATAACCATATCGTCCCTACAAACACCAATAGCTGGTTTGAAGTTATAGCTTAAATCTGGCACACCCATCACTACAGGCTCGGCATATTGCAAGTCTGTAATATTTGAGTAAATAGAATCAGGATCGCAGTTATTGTTGAATCCTCTTACTTTTAAGCGATAATAACCAAGGTCTGAGGAAGAAACTGATGGAATATTTAATGTATTTGTAACTTGACCTGGAACATTTTCCCAAGTGCTATTAGTAGTATTCAATCTTTCCCATTGAAAACTGCTAACTGTTCCAATTGTTGTAACAGTTAATGTGAATGGCGATCCACTGCAACCTAAACTTATTGAGTTAGGCTGCTTTGCTATTGCAGTAGGTTGAGTAATATTCAGCGTTACAACGTTTGTTGGAACTGAATAGTCAAGAACTCTAATTGTGCCATGATAATTTCCAGCGTCTTCTGCAGTCAATGGTGTAATAAGATAAGAACTTGCATTGGCTCCGGGAATAATAACATTATCATGATACCATTCGTAAATCAAAGGTGGATTCGAGCGTGCAATTCCATCGGGATAATTAAGAATAGCGCCGGTAAAGTTTAAAGTAATTTGAGCAGTCGAGCCGGAGCAATATGATGTAAGAAATGGATTTGCAACTAAAGGTGCGGTAACCGATAAGTTTGGAATAGCTTCATCTGCTCCCATCTGTGTGCTTGTTGCAGTCTTTCTGTCGACGTTATCAAAATCTTTTGCAACAGCAGGTGTAATAGCAGGGCAAAGCAAATCCATATTTGAAAGCGAGGCGCCTTCAAGGTGCAAATCGCCAGAGCTTGCATTTAAAAATGTAACATTACTCGTTATTGAATTTGCATCTTTTTCGGTTGCAGTTTTTAAAGCCGCTAAACTAGTAACTTCTGTTGTGCCAATATAGCCAAGCTTGCCATAAGTTCCGGAAACATAGTAATCGTTATAATCACACTCAGCAAATGCGTCTTTATCTGGAACGTAGATAGCATAAGATTTTGTTCCAGCTGAGCCGGTAATTGAGTTCATAAATATATTATTCCTGACATCTAAGCCGGTGCAAATATTAAGGAAAGGAACAACTTGTGTAACCATTAAAGCAGATGTTAAACTACCAGATGAGCCTGCACCTGACTGTGTTCCAGTCATATTAATTGTGTTATTAATAATCTTGTGATTATTTCCGCCATCAATTCTAATTCCGTAAGGATTGAATTGTGTCGAGCTGGTGCTGTTATTTGCGCTTGTGATAGCACTAATCATATTATTTGCAATGGTCATATTAGTTCCGCCGGACATAACGTTTATACCATAAACGCCTGTATTAGCAACGGTTGAGGAGAGCCCATATATCTTATTGCGGGCAATAGTTCCATCATAAGTATAGCCATTAATATGAATACCGATAACTCCATCTACGACACTGGCTACGTTAGCTTTCATATTAAAAATAGTATTGCCTGTAATATTTGGAGCATTTACGTTTTCTACCCAAATTGCCTTTGTGCCAATGTATTCAGCTGGAGTAATAGAGCCGAAAGTATTTCCGCTAATATTTACGTTTGTTAAAGAGCTTGTGGTCGAGCCCATTACAAGCACTCCGTGGCGTGATTTGAAAAACTCGTTATTTGTAATGGTAAGGTTATTATTACCAGAGCCAGCTGTTGGGCTTGGGGTTGGTGTATTTGTTATAGCGGTATTGTCAAAAGCATAAATTCCATAGCAGCCAGCTGTTGATGCAGAGCCACCATAGATTTTACAATTTGTGATAGTAACGTTATCACACCCTAAATCGGTGCCTAAGCTTTTTAGCCTAACTACAGCAGCGGCTCCAGCAGAGTAGTTATTCTTTAAAATTAAACCTTTGCCTGACCCGCCGTTGATTGTTACTTTATCAGCGCCATTTAAAAGAATAAGGCCGTCATTATAGCTACCTTCAATCGTCCATGTGCCACCAGAGGGCTGGATAGTAAGCGAATATTGTCCATTAGTCCATTGATTCAATGTTGGGGGGGTTCCAGCTGTTTCATTAATATCACTAATAATATTTAGTGTAACATTTCCATTCAAACCATACAGGTTCACAAAAGCAAATGCTGCGGATAAGGTATTCATAAAGTTGCTTGAACCAGTTCCAACTGAATAGGACCCTGACATTGGTCCAGATGGCGCCTGAGCGTAAAGACCAACCGTGCAAGATACCATAACTAATGCACTTATGAGAAGTTTCGATAAAAATTTCATAAATCCTCCATTAATACTTAAATTTACTATAAAAATATTTAATTTTCTTTTTTTAATGATAAAATATCGCTTGTTATTCTTCTGAAAATTCTATGCCAAATAAAATTTGAAAAAAAATATTCATTAATTTTGTAAATTACATTATATTTAGT
>JAAYJM010000119.1 GCA_012522895.1 Ignavibacteria bacterium | reverse complement strand
TATTTGATTATTGACTGTAAATAAATTTAAATAGGTCAATAAATGAAAGAAAATACAAAATACCGTTTCAGTCTCCTTCTTATATTCTTAATGTTCTTTATTTCTTTAAGCTCCCTTGCTAAAGACAAAAAGAATAACTCGCAATTATTGCGGCAAAATGCAAACAGCGTTGGAACCGAATTTTACATAACATTCCACCCGGGCTGGGAGGCTGAAAGCAATAATGAATATATAATAGTAGTTAGCTCTGAAAAAAGCAATATAGTGAGCGTTGAGCATTTAGGAAAAAATTATTTTGAAAGAAAAGAAATAAAGGCTAATCAATCTGTTGAATTTGCTATCCCATCTTACATAGTTCAGAATTATCAAAAAGCCGATACCAGCGCGCCTTATCCAGATGCGATTTACCGCTCTTTTGCTATATATATAAAATCGGAAGAACCCGTTTCTGTTTACTGCCTTTCAAAATTTTCTACTATTTCAGATGGTTATTTAGCTTTGCCAGTGTCCTCGCTTTCAAGCAAGTATGTAGTAAGCTCAAGCAAAGATATTTCTAATAATAGCGAGCAATGGCTACCCGGGTATACAAGCATTATAGCAGCATTTGATAAAACAGAGGTTACTTTCTATTTAGCTGGAAATGATTCGTCTAAAACTGCGGGCGGGATTCGTTTCGGCACCTCAAAAACAGTGCTTCTAAACAAAGGGGACATCTGGCTTATAGCGAGCAAAGGGAAAAACGAAGACCTTTCCGGGAGCGTTATTGAAGCAAATTTGCCACTTGCGGTTATTTCTGGAAATTATTGCACAAGCTTTGAAGGAGCAGCGCTTGACGGTTGCAGCTATACAGTAGAAATGGAAATTCCAGATTACTGCTACGGGAAAAAATACCACTTGATTAGCTTCCCACAGTTTCAAAAATCTTTTGTTAGAGTTAGTTCTTTTAATAAAAATACTAATCTAAAAATTGATGGCACTCGGCTCGATTTTTTTGACTTTGACGACAACACAGAGCGTCCTTCTTTTACTAAAATTTTTGAAATAAATACTACAACTCCTCACACAATCGAAAGCGATGAGGAGATTATAGCAACTCAATACAACGCTTCTTCAAAAGGGGATAGCATAGCAAGCGCGCCCTTCCAAATCTCTTTAATTCCAGTTGAGCAGTATAGCAATGAAATGATTTTCAATATCCCAAAGATATTTGACGAAAATGAAAATTTAATTCCAAGCTATGTTTCGTTAATCTTTGAGAGCGATGATGGGGAAATACCAGAATGCTTGGAATTTGGAATGGAAATCAATACAGTAATTGTGTGGGAAAAATTTAACAGTATGTCCCTGCAAATCGCCCCCTACCCAGATTCTAATTCTGAAAACATATATTTCACTACTACATTGGAATTGCCAGCCGGAACATATAAATTAAGAAGTTGCAAAAATATTTCAGCTTATCAATATAATCCAATTCCATCTTCAGCTTATGGCTTTCCAATAGCAGTATCGATGAGCAATCCCGCTATAAAAGACACAATCCCACCCAAGCCAAGCTATACACAAAATTGTGATGGCAGCGTTATTGATGGGTTAGTAAAGGATTATCCCGATAACGACAGCTTGCGTTCCAATCTTGGACTTATAATTTATCATAGTAGCGTAAGTGAAAACTATATATTTAACTATGATTTCTTTATACCGGGGCAATCAATCTCTACTCGTTGGAATTTAAACGTTGTCGACGGAACAAAGCAGGCAAAAGCTGTAATCACATTTATTGATAGAGAATCTAACGACAGCACTATCTCAATAGAATACTTGCCCGTGCTTGCAGCAGCAAATCCAAAAGCAATTGACTTTGGACTTAATAAAATCAACAATTCCGAGCTTAATCAAACCGTTTGGATAAAAAATAATTCTACTAAAACATACTATCACCTAAGCAATTTAAAATTAGAGAACAACAAAAATTTTCGATTGGAACACTCGAAATTGCCGAGCATTATCCCTCCAACAGACTCTTTCCCGGTAATAGTAAAATTTAACCCAAAAAAAGCTGGAACCTTTAAAGATTTTCTGATTGCAAGCGATACTTGCAAGCCTTTACCCAAAATTCCAATTTCAGCAGAGGTGGAAATTCCAATAATAAAAGTATATAGCGTTAAGTTTCCAGACGTTACTATTGGTAAAGAACTTATTAGAGATTTAGAAATTTATAATTATGGAAATAATGTTTTATTGATTTACGGAATAGAAGCCGAGCAAAAGGCAAGTCCATTCAGTCTGATGCTTGATGAAATGCCAAGCGAGGAGAAGCCAATTTCAGTTAATCCAAAAGAAAGTTTAATTATCCCAATAAAATTTTCTCCAAAAACAGAAGGGTATTTTGGAAATAGCTTCACCGTCCAATCTGACGCACAGGGAACGGACAGCCTTGCACTTGTTACTGGACGTGGGATTAAGCCCGGACTTATTGCAAGCTCTTATAACTGGGGAAAAAGGGGGATTAGCATAGATGGAAAAGCAGTTGAGCCGCCCCCGGAAAATGAGCCTAAGCCAGTTATTAGATTAGAAAACAGCGGTAGCCAAAGCGTTATGATTTATTCTATTGAAATTCAATATGATATAAACGGCGATAGCTTTTTATTTGACAAATCGAAATTTGTTAATCTTAAAATAAATCCTAATGAAGCTTTCGAGGTCCCGGTAACATTTTTGCCAAGCCAAAGAGGCGAGCATAAATTAGTTATAAGATACATAAATTCTGCAAACAGCTTAACAGAAACGAGCTTGGAAGGCATAGGAGTTGCTCCATCGCTTCGTTTTGATGATCAATCATTCGACACCACGTTTATTGATGATTATCAGTTTCCCCTTACAAAAAAAGTGCGAATTGAAAACATGTTTTCAGAATATTGCGATTCCGCAATAATTGATAATTTTGCAGTTTATCCAAAAAGCAACTCAATTTCAACGAGCTTCGACAGCTACGGGACGGAGGGCTTTTCTTTCGATAAAGCTGCTATCAATTTCCCAATAATACTTGCCCCGGGCGAGGATTTCGAGTTTGATGCAAAATTTGTTGCAAATAGAGAAGGAAATCACGCCGCTGAATTAAAAGTCAAAAGCAGGAATTCCGAGGATTTATCTTCGCTTTGGACTGGATACGGAAAAATAAACCAAAGCATTATTTCCACTCAATCAAACAAAACATTTATCTGCCCCGGCAATACTGACACAATTTATTGCAAAATTCAAAACCAAGGAGATGGCAATCTTATTGTAAGCAATTTATCCTTTTTGCCAGTAGTTCCAGAATTTTCTTTAGCTGAATCGGTGCGGCCATTCCAGCTACAAGGAAAAGAAGAGCGAGTAGTTAAAGTTATCTTTCAGCCCATTACAACTGGGGCTTTTTCAACAAACCTTATCGTTCAAAATAATTCAATCAACGAGCAAACAGCAAATATCGAACTTTATGGCGAGTCAGCCCAATCCACAAAGCAAGTTAGCTTCAATTATAATCAAAGTAAAATCTTCGCTGGGCAAGAGCTATACTCGGCATTAGCTCTCAACACAAGCAGCCCTTTGTCGCTTGCTCATTTTAATTCTATTCACTTCACTTTTTCTTTCAACAGCGATTTATTAGAGACCACGCCCGATGATATAAAACTTAGCTCGGCTGCCGAAAATTTGTTTCATTTAAAAATAGAAGATTTTAATTTGAGTAAGGGAAAATTTGTTTTTTCACTCTTGCCAAAATCAGATGAATACTATATTAGCGGCTCTGAAATAGTATTTTTTAGATTTTACACGAAAACAAATATTTTTAGCGTAATCAATACTCCAATAAAATTTGATATTGATATTGACGGCTCAAATTGTTTTAATTTGCAGCCAATCAATACAGTTTTAACAATCAATCCGATTTCAATAGATGAAATTCGTAAAATCTCTGGTGCTGCCGCCGGCAATCATTTTGAAAAAATTTCTCCTAATCCTTTGCAAAAAGAACTTACTACTGATATAGAGTTCTCGTTAACAGAATTTGGGACATCTCTTATCATTTTGTTTAACGAAAGAGGAGAGCAAGTGCGAACAATTTTTGCTGGCGATTTAGAAGCTGGAAAATATAAAATCCTTTGCTCTTTTAGTTCTTTATCTGCTGGTGCGTATTTCGTTCGCTTATCTTCAAATTCTTTTGTTGCAACTCAGCCCTTAATTATTTATTAAATAATGATTAAATGATTATTAATTGAATATTAACTGAGTTGAGGCAAAAAAGAACATTAAAATAATTTTTAAAGCATTGATGCTCGGCTTACTTTGCTTCCTTTTTCTTTTCTGCAACTTCTTTCAGAACTTTTTGCTGTAATTCCTCAGATAAAGGGGTATATTGATGGAATTCCATTGAATAATTTGCTCTTCCACTCGAAAGATTTCTTAATGCAGTGGCGTAGCCAAACATTTCTTGAAGCGAGACAAATCCGTTCAACTTTTGCGAACCTTTTCTATAGCGTCTCATTGATTCAATGCGCCCCCTTCTCCTGTTGAAATCGCCTGTTACAGCCCCAATGTAATCATCTGGAGTATTAATTTCAATTTTCATCAATGGCTCAAGCAAAATTGGATTTGCCTTGTTAAAAGCATCTTTAAAGCAAATTGAAGCGCAAGTGCGGAAAGCCATATCGGAGGAGTCAACGGCATGGAAACTGCCATCAAGCAGCACAACCTTAACATCAACGATTGGAAAACCTCCAAGTATACCACGCTCAAGCGTTGCTTCAATGCCCTTTTTGACTGAGGGAATAAATTCCGCTGGAATGGCGCCACCTTTTATAATATCGGTAAACTCAAAACCCTTGCCCAAGTTTGGCTCTATACGAATGACAGTGTGAGCAAATTGCCCCTTGCCTCCCGTCTGCTTCACAAAACGGAAATTCGCCTCCATTGGCTTGGTAATCGTTTCCTGATAAGCAATCGAGGGTGCGCCTACGCTTGCATCTACGTTAAATTCAGTTTTTAAGCGGTCTATAATAATTTCAAGATGCAACTCGCCCATTCCGGAAATTATAGTCTCGTTAGTTTCATCGTTATATCTAACTTTGAAAGATGGGTCTTCATTTGAGATTTTGCGAAGCGATTCGCCAAGCTTTTTATCTTCGTTTTTATTGGGAGTGCTAACTTTCAAATCAATTACAGCGGGCGGGATAAAAATTGATTCAAGTAGCAATGGCTTTTGTAGATCGCAAAGTGTGTCCCCTGTTTTTGTATTTTTAAGTCCAATTAAAGCAACGATTTCGCCAGGCCCAGCAGAATTGATTTCCACTCTTTCCTTTGCGTGGATTCTATAAATTCTGCCAATGCGTTCATTTGCTCTTTTCGTAGAATTATAAACTTGCATACCGCTTGAAAGCTGCCCAGAATATGTTCTTATAAAGGTTTGCTGCCCAACAAAGGGGTCATTAATTATTTTAAAAGCGAGTGCTGAAAATGGCTCTTGGAGTGAAGGTATTCTGTTTAGCGCCTTTTCTGCGTCTTCAAGATCTAAACCTATAATTGCGCCAATATCTGCTGGAGAAGGCAAATAATCTACAACAGAATTTAAAAGGACTTGAATACCTTTATTTTTGTATGCAGAGCCGCAAAGAACGGGAGTAATTAGCATTTTCAAGCAAGCGTCTCTTGTTGCAGTTTTTAAAAGTTCTGCTGGCACTTCTTTTTCGTCAAGAAAAAGTTCCATTATTTTATCGTTGAAATCAGCAAGTTTTTCTGTGAGAAAATATCGGGCGCGTTTCACTTTCTCAATATAATCGGCTGGCAGGTCAATTTCAATCATTTCATTGCCATCGAAAGTATATGCCTGCATTTGAATTATATCAATTATCCCTTTAAAATTTTCTTCGGCGCCAATTGGGAGAAAAATTGGAACAGGATTCGCATCGAGCATAGTTTGTAAAGATTCAACGGCTTCTTCAAAGTTGGCTCCGGTTCTATCCATTTTGTTAATAAAAGCGATACGTGGCACTTTATATCTATCTGCTTGATTCCAAACAGTTTCGCTTTGTGGCTGAACTCCAGCTACAGCACAAAACACAGCCACCATTCCGTCTATTATACGCAAGGAGCGTTCTACTTCGACTGTGAAATCCACGTGCCCGGGCGTGTCTATTATATTTACGGTATGCTCTTTCCAATGACATGTAATTGCAGCGGAGGCTATTGTTATGCCCCGCTCCTGCTCTTGCTTCATAAAGTCCATTGTGGCTTCGCCGTTATGAACTTCTCCTAATTTTCTTGTCGTTCCGGTAAAATAGAGCATACGCTCGGTTACCGTTGTTTTTCCAGCGTCTATATGGGCGGCAATTCCGATATTTCTTAATTTTATTAAACTCATTTTCTATTTTCGTAAATTAAAAAGTTTTAAAATTAATAAATAATTTTGAAATAAGATTACAAACATATAATTAATTTTAATTCATAATAGATTTAAAAGTGATTTGGGTCAAGCAGAGATGCTTGACCTACTGGTATCAATGTTAAAAAATGTAATGATATAAGTTGAACAAGCATCTTTGACTGTTCATTTGTTTCCTTTTTATTCGCTTTTTTTCAAAAAACTCAAATCATTACAATAAAAGCAAGCCCGCGTCCAGAATTTTCTTTATCTCGCCTGTAAGAATGATAATCTGGATTGCAAATAGTGCAATCTTTCGATATTTCAATATTTTCCTCTAATATACCTGCATTTAGCATTTGATTTTTTACTTCATTTTTTAAATCTAATAAATATTTTTCTTCAGATATTTGCTTTATGCTGCTTGGGAAAAAGCGAGCCACATCAGCTCCCACCTCATAGCAGCAAGCAGAGCCACAAGGACTTATATATGCAAGCAAATTTTCTGCCCGCGTATCGAAATGATAAGCCATTTTTTGAATACATTTTTCCGTAATATTTTGAGCAGTCCCGCGCCAGCCAGAATGAATTGAGGCAATTGCTTGGCTCCCCTTGTCATAAAGCAAAATTCCGCAGCAATCTGCTATTTTTACACATAAGCACAAGGCTTTTTCTGAACTTATTAAGGCGTCTGAGTTTTCTATTTTTGAATCCTTACCAACTAAACGAACGATATCGCTGTGTGTTTGGTTTTGGAACTTTAATCCGTCTGGGCTAATCCCCAAAGCTTGCGACAGAATTTCAATATTCGCCACCTGTCCTTTTTTATTTTGAATTGAGTGAAAGCTAATACCATTTGGAAAATGCGCACTTGCGTTTTTTTTCGTAATGCCAGCAAGGACAGGGCTTGGGAATATTTTTGCTTTTTCTATTTTTAAATTAAGGCTCATAATTTAGCTTTGTCTCTTTGTGTAAATAATTTTTGTTAAAAATTTCTTTTGCAATTCTTTTTTGCATTTCAAGCGAAAGAGGAAAAGATTTCAGATTCTTTTTCCCTTTAAAATGATCGGAATAGTTTATGCCAATATTTCCAGAATAGCCCAAGAGCAAGTCCCCGGGCATTGAATTGATAAAATTCAGCACATTATAGCTTTTAAAGGGAGCGAGCTTGGGTTTTCTATCAACAATCAAAATACAGTCTTTGTTTTTAGCAAGGGGAATATGTGCAAGCACAAAAGCTTCATTCGGATATAGAACCGCATTCTTTTGTTTTTCTGTTCCCAAAAAAGAAAGCAAGCAAAGAAAAGCTATGCTTGATACTGATAATCTAAAAATGACTTGTCTTTTAGTTTTCGAAAAAATGATGTAAGCTAATATAAATGAAATAGCTATAGAAATTGCAAAAACAGTGCTGCCCTCAATATAAGAAAGATTTTCCATTGTTGCAAATTCATTTAGCTTCTGAGATAAAGAGAAAAGAAAATCTGCAGATTTTGAATAAAAAGAAGCTACCCCAAAGCTGGCAAAGGAAAACGCAAGAGCAAGCATAGTGAACACCATACCAAGCGAGATCAGAGGCACTACAAAAAAATTGCTAATCGGCTGGACAATCGAATATATTCCAAAATAATAAGCCACAATCGGCGAAACCGTTATGCTCGCAGCAAGCGACACAGAAACTGATTTTATCGCGAAATCAATAGCAGCGTTTTTACTTTTTATGAAATTATGAAAGAAATTTAGAATTGCTTTGTAAAGAATCACAATCCCAAAAACTGCAATGAGCGACATTTGAAAGCCAACAGAATAAAGCATTTGAGGACTGAAAAGCAAAATTACTGTGACCGTTAAACAAAGTATATTCAAAGAGTAAATTCTCCGCTCAAAGCCTTTGTTTAGCGTTAAAAAGAAAATGAAAACTGCCGCCCTTATGCTTGATGGCTGAAAACCTGTAAAAATGACAAAAGCAAGAAGTAAAGGGAAAAACACAAACTGTTTTAGCAAATTATTTTTCAGAAAGCCAAGCAAAATGAAAATAATACTTGCAATCAAGCCAATGTGAAATCCGCTAATAGCAAGAATGTGTGCGGTGCCAGTGTAAGAAAAATTCTTTTTTACATCTGAGGGGATTTGCGTTTTATCGCCAGTAATAAGTGCGGTTGCAATTCCAACTGTGTTTTCTGGAAAAAGGCGTCTCAAACGCATTTTCACGCTTTGAAGCAATTTTTCAGTAAAAGAAAAAAAGTCCTCCTCCCTAGTTCTAATTGCTACGTCTTTCGCGTTTGCTCTGGCAATCCATTGAACGTCAATCGACTTTGCATAGCGCCATTCATCGAAATCCTTTGGAAAAATAGCTTGCTGAGGAATGCGAGCTTTTACCTTGGCAACGATGCTATTTGAAATTGAAATAAATTTATTATCTTTTTCAAAGGAGTAAATATTAAGAATTAATCTGCATTTGTGTTTGTTTGGGAAAATTTTTGATTCAAGCATTCCCTCGGCTATGCACTTGATGCTGCTTTCCCTTTCGCTAATAATCTTAGTGATTTTCCCATTAAATTGTGCTGGAAACTCTGGGATAATTCTCTTTGGCGCATCAGCTGAATTATTTGCAACCATTCCAGAAAAATATACTCCACAAAGAATAACGGCGAAGTAATAGGCTAATTCCTTTTTTTTGAATAAAATAAAGACAACAAAAAGCAGAACTGCAATGAATAGAATTGCAAGAAGAGTTTTTTGACTGGTCGGAAAAAAAATGCCTATAAGAAAGCCAAGCGAAGCGATTAGCAAAAATCTCAGAGCTGGCAACTCAGTTATTTGCATTTGATAATTTTAATTATTTTACAATTCTTTTTAACAAAAATAAAAATAATTGGATTACAATTTTTAAAAATAAGCAAGCAGCTCTTTTTTCCTTTGAGAAATATCAAACTTTTTTGAATGCTCTTGCATTTTTGCTCTTATTTCTGAACCAGAGCAAAAATATTTATCTATAAGAACTTGCAATTCCTCGTCTGAAAAAGCAATAAACTCTTTACTTGGAACGACCTCTGGCAAAGCTCCAGCGGGACTTACTATCGGAATGCAGCCGCAAGCCATAGCTTCAACCACAGCTAAACCAAAGCTCTCATCTATCGAAAGCTGCAAGTAAATTGAGCTTTTTGAGTATAAATCTAATAAATCTTTTTCAATGGAAAGGGGACCTGGTATAATTCTTAAATTCTGTATGTCCGCGCCCTGTTTTTTAGCATCGGAAAGAGCAGAATCGCGCAGCCCGGCAAGCACAAAGTCATATTTTGGAGATAAGCGTGCCATTTCAATAAATCTATCTAAGCCTTTGATTTTAAACTCAATACTGCTATAAGTGCCGGAAACAGTCAGTATTAAATGTCTTTCGCTTGCGTTTTCTTTTGAATAATGGAAAAATTTTTCGCAATCTATTGCATTGTGAATTACTTTCACCCGTTTTTCTTTTACTTCAATCAAGGAAAGAAGCTGATTTTTTGCATATTGAGAAACAGGGAAAATGTGATCTGCAAGCTTAAATGTGTTCTTAACGCAGAACCAGCGTAGCGCTTTTGCTTTTGCGCCATAATTTAGCTCAGGCTTATAGCAAACGTCAAAGCCGCCGGCAACTACATATATTTTCTTTCCTAATATTTTTCCTAAAAGGGCTGGAATAAAAGTAGAATAATCAGCAAACCAGCAATAAACTGCTTTCACTTTAAAAAGTTTGAAGAAGGAGCGAAAAGTTAAAGTGATTAAATTCCAAGCTCCTTTCAGCGATTTTCCAAGCGAAGCATTTTCTAAATATAAGGGAAATTTTGCAGAAAGTGTTTCTATATCTACTTTTGTAAAAGTCGAAAAAATGGGTCCAATAAAAAGTATTTTCATTTTCAGCCCTCAATTAGAGGCAAAGAAATGGTGACGGCGGTATAAGATTTTTCATCGCTCTCAATGTCCAGACTTCCCTTATAAATTGAGATTATTCTTTTAACGATGATAAGCCCAAGCCCAATGCCTTGCTGCTCATATTTTTTTCTATCAAATTGGACGAAAGCTCCAATTTGCTCTAAAGCATCTTTCGGAAAACCCTGCCCAGTATTTTTTATAGTTAGAGAAAAAATATTGTTGCTCTTTTTTGAATTTATTGCAATTACTTTTCCCTCTAAAGAAAATTTAAAGGCATTGTGCAAAAGCTCTTCAAGTAGCAGGGCAAAATGCTCTTCTGAGATTTTTAAATCTGCACTGCAAAGATCGAATTTTAAATCCTTAGTTCTATTAAATTTTTCAGCATAGCTATAAGCAATTTCTTCTATTATATACTGGGCTGCGTTTGTAATTTTGCTTTGCAAATAATTAATTTCAGCATAGTCAGAAGTAATTAACTCCACATAAACATATCGATTATACTTTTCTAAAGTTGAATGCAGTCTTTGGGCTGATTCATTTAGCATTTGCACCATTTCCTTAGTATCTTCGGAAAACTCCTCGGATTTAGCTAAAATGGAAGAAATTCCAAGTATGGAATTAAGCGGAGTGCGTAGCTCATGCGGAATGGCAAGCCGAATGTTTTCCCTTAATTGCTCTATCCTATCCTCGGATTGCTTTTTCTCTAATTCTTTTTTCTTTAGCTGGACATTAATCACATCAATTAATTCTGAAAAGGAAAAAGGTTTGGATAAAAAATCATTTGCACCCAATTTCATCCCTTCGCGGACATCGGATTTATCCGACCTTGCGCTAAGAAATAAAAAAGGTATTGTTGCGGTGCTTATGTTTTTTTGCAGTAGAGCAAGCATTTCAAAACCATCAAGAACGGGCATCGAAATGTCTGAGACGATTAAATCTGGTTGTTTTATAGCTGCAAGCTCAGCCCCTTCTTTTCCATTTTCAGCGTCAAACACAGTAAAATTATTTAGCTCTAAATATCTTTTAATATTAGATCGCATTTCGTAATCGTCTTCAACAAGTAAAATTTTATACATATTTAACTCATTATGTTTGATTTTGGAATGGTAATTGTAAAAGTAGTTCCAGTGTCAATGCCGCTAATAATATTGATTTGTCCTTTATGCAGCTCAACGGCTTTTAAAATAATTGACATCCCAAGCCCGGTGCCGGAAATATTCCCTACATTATTTGCACGGTGAAAAGCTTCAAATATTTTTTCTTGCTCCTCGGCTGGTATTCCAATCCCATAATCCTTTACAGAAATAATCAGATTATCGCAATTTTCCAGAACTCGCAATTCAACGGGACCTTCTTCGGAATATTTTATAGCATTATTGAGCAAATTAATAAGCATTGGCTCGATTAACTTTTCGTCTAAATACACATGAGTATTTGAGGCATTGTAGTCAAAAATAAATTCTCTTCTCTTTTTTAAAGTCAGCTTAATATCTTCAATTACTTTGCTGCATAGATTTTTCAAATTTATTTTATCGGGGGCAATGTTTAAATTGTCTGCTTCCGACTTACCAATAAAAAGAACATTTTCTATAAGGCTTTTCATCAAGTCTATAGATTTAGAAATTCGGGTAAAATACTCCTCTCTTTCCTCACTGGAAAAGCTATTATAAAACTGCTCTAAAAGCTCGACCGAGGTGCTAATGACAGTTAAAGGTGTTTTAAATTCGTGAGATACCATAGAAACAAAGCGGGTTTTCAATTTATTTAGCTCTTTTTCCTTGTCAAGCATTTCCCTTACTTTTTCTTCTGCTTTTTCTCGCTCTTTTATTTCATTTTGCAGCTTGTAAATTAAAATCTGCAAATCCTCAGTTCGCTCTTGCACTTTCATTTCCAATAGCTCGTTAGATTGCTTGAGCGCGATTTCTGCCATTTTTTGCTCAGTAATATCTAAAAAGCTCTCTATTCTATATTTTCTATCCTTTAAAGTAACATTGGCGCTGGTTCTTAATATTGGAATTATCTCAGCTTTACTGTTTTTAATTTCCGATTCAAAATTTCTTGAAAATTTTATATAATTTGCAGTTTCTTCCTTTTTCTCTTCATCACTATTAAAAAAAACGCTTGGCGCGTTTCCAACAATTTTTTCATACTTTGCCTCAAGAAGATTGGCTGCCGCTGGGTTTACACTTATTATTCTATTTGTTAAAGTGTCGATAATCATTACCCCGGACTGTATAGAATCTAAAATTTCTTGCAGCTCTCTTTTCCCTTGAATCAAAGACAGGGTCCGGGCGGCAATTCTTTGCTCTAACAAGCTGTTCGCTTTGTCCAATGAGTTTTCTAATTGATTGTTACGAACTAAGAAGGAGAAAAGATTTGCATAAAACTTTAAGGTTGGAAGAAAAAGCTCTTTTTCAAGCTCAGATTTACTTTCCAAACGAACGAGAACAATCGCAATAATTGAATTGGGGGCGAGTAAAGGAAAAAGAAGGTAATAAGAATTTTCAAACTCAAGATTTTTTAACTCATAAAAAAGCATATCCCGATTTTCAACTGCCTTCCCCACCACACCAATATCGACCAATCTATTAAAATCAGCAATAATTAGCGATTTGGCAATCGAAGGATATACTGCTCGAAAATCAAACACAAGTGTTTCTTCGTTCAAAATGAATAAAGATGCGTATTTTGAATGTAAAGCCTCATAGAATATTTTTAAAGCCCTGCCAATAGATTCATAAATAGGATTAGCAGCAAAGACTTGCTCTGAAAATTCATTTATTAAACCAATTAAATCTTTTATATTTTTCAAGCTATCCGTCATATTGTCGAGCAGGTTATTTTAATAAGAAAATTTGTAAAGAATTATTATAATCGTATAATATCTTACTGTAAATATTAGAAAACATATTGTCTGGAGGCGATAAATATTCCCAAACTTTTAAATTCGGCTGATGAATCAGCCTATCGCCGGGGAAACCAAGTTCTAAAACCCTCGCTGTTATATTAGCTATATGAACAACAGCTGGAAGTTCTTCGGCTTGCCCAGTTATTAGCCCTGTTGTATGATACTTAATAGCATTTTGGACGGTTTGTGGTAATTTCCATTTGTCCGCAATGATTTCTCCAGATCTGCAATGCGTAACTCCAAGAATACGCTGCTCAGCTTCGATAATAGAAATACCATTGTCAGCTGAATAATTAAGCACCTCAACGTATTCGTTTTCCATATATTTAATGAAAAACAACTTTCCTATATCGTGCAATATACCTGCAAGGAAATAGTTGTCTAAATCTTTTGTTCCCATGTAATTGCCAATTGCTCTTGTAATCACCCCAACAGCGATTGAATGTTTCCAAAATTCGACTGGGTTAAAATGATTGCTAATTTTACTCTTCCTAAATAAGTCAATTATTTTTAAAGCAACTACTAAGTTTTTTATCTCTTCAAATCCAAGAAAAAAAACAGCTTGACTAATGCTTTCTATTCTTGTTGAAAATCCAAAAATTGCTGAATTTGCAAATTTTAGAACTTTTGCAGCCGCAGCTTGATCTGTCATAATTAGCTCCGTAATTTCCCTTTGGGTTGAATGCGGATTAGCCATCAGATCTGATAGCGCACTATAAATAGTAGGAAGGGTTGGAAAATCCTCAATAATATGCAATATTTTCTCAGTCAATTCCATTTTACTTTCCATCTTCAATTATTGATTGAGCGAGCTTAATTATTCCAATGTTTACAAGGTCCTCTTCAATGGGATTTCTCGGCTCCCAATGAATTCTTTCGATAAAACGATTCCTTGCTAACTTGATAAGATCTTCGCTTATCTCTTCGATGTTATTTGCCGATTCGCCTTTGATAACCACTACATTAACATTCCAAGTTTTTAAAATTCTTCTATGACTTTCACATAATTCAGTGCCAGCTGGAATCAGTATCTGTCCAAAACTGCTTATAACTGGTTCCGCTAAAACCATTTTGCTTTCAATATTTTCAACTTGCACAATAGTTGGCATAGAAATTCATTCTATAAAAATATTTTTTCTAAAAGACTTGAGTATTCAGACCGATAATAATTCACTTTAATTGGACTTATCGATACAAAGCCGTTTTTTAGTGCATTATCGTCCGAATTTGCATCATTATCAAAATTTACAAATTCTCCACTAAACCAATAGTATTCACGACCAAAAGGGTCTATTCTTTTTTGGTATGCGTCTATCCATTTTGAATTGCTTAAATGAGTAACTTTTATGCCCTTTATTTCCCGCTCAGCTAAGCTTGGAATGTTCACGTTTAATAGCAAATCCTTTGGCAATTCTTCTTTAATAAGCAAATTAAGAATTTTGTAAGCATAATTTGCAGCGGATTTAAAATCTTGATTATAGCTAAAAGAATTCAAAGAAAAAGCTATCGAAGGTATTCCTTGCACAACTCCCTCCATAGCAGCGGCAACCGTTCCGGAATATGCAACGCTTACCGAGGTATTTGGACCTAAATTAATTCCAGCGCATATCAGATCGGGTTTTTCTTTCATCAAAGAAGAAACGCCAAGCTTTACACAATCAACTGGTGTTCCGTTTACTGCGTAAGCGACTATATTTTCAGCTACATTTAAAGAGTGAGGCATTAAAGGAGCTGCGATTGTCATTGCTTGACTAATGGCGCTGCGTTGTCGGTCAGGTGCCACAACGAGCAGATCTGCTATTTTATTAAGAGCTATCGCAAGTTCTTTCAAGCCAGGGGAATCAATGCCGTCATCATTTGTTATTAATATCTTCAATTTTTTGTTCATTTGCTCAATAGTTATTTCATTTAACAAAACTAATTTTGCCTCTAATATAATCAATTTTAGCAAATATTATGCCCAAAAAAGAAAAAGACTGTTCTGTTTGAAATATATAGACTTAACGTTTAATAAAAAATACATTTTTAACTAACGATAAGCTTTCAACGTAGAAAAGATGAGAAATGGAAAAAGAAGTAGAGCGTTTTGTGTCGTTTCGATTATAAAAATTCTTTAAAAGGCATAAAAAAAATCCCGCGGAATTGAAACGCGACTTCAATTTCGCGGGATATTTTACAATCTTTCTTATTAATAATGTTCTATATTAATAATTATCTATTTGAGCTCTTTGCAAAGTATCGGAAAAGTCAATATAGACGGTTTTCCATTCTGTAAAGATATCGAACACCGTCCAGCCGCCTTCGCGATGTCCGTTGCCAGTGCCTTTTACTCCACCAAAGGGCATGTGTGCTTCCGCCCCAATAGTAGGGCTATTGACATAAGTAATGCCGGCTTCAATATCGCGAACAGCTTTAAATGCGTCATTTACGTTCTTTGTGTAAATAGATGAGGACAATCCAAAGTCGCAAGTATTTTGCAATTCAATTGCGTGTTCAAGCGAGTCTGCTTTAGTTACTGAAAGAATAGGACCAAAAATCTCTTCTTTGAAAAGTCTCATATCTTTCGTTACGTCAATAAAAATAGTGGGTTTGAAGAAATAACCTTTTGCTAAATTGCCATCAGTTGCTCGCTCACCGCCGAGAATAAGCTTTGCTCCTTCTTCCTTCCCAATCTTTGTATAATTAATACAGGTTTGCAATTGCTGCTCGTGGACAACTGGTCCAACTTGCGTGGATTCTTCCAATCCGCTGCCAAGGCGAAGCGTTTCAGCTTTTTCTTTTAATAAGCCAATAAATTCATCATAGCAGTCTTTATGGATAATTAAACGTGAAGTTGCAGTGCAGCGTTGCCCAGTAGTTCCAAAAGCGCCCCAAAGAACGCCATCAATAGCAAGATCGAAATTTGCATCTGGCATAACGATTTGAGCATTTTTACCGCCCATTTCAAGCGAGCATTTTTTATTAGTGCGGCCGCAAATCTCGCCAAGCTTAAAGCCAATATCGGTTGAGCCAGTAAAGGCAATTAAATTAACGTCTGGGTGCTCAACAATCATATTTCCCATACTTCCTTTTCCGAGCAGTAAATTGAAGACGCCCGGAGGAATACCCGCTTCTTCAAGTATTTCAGCAAAAATCACCCCGGAATGAGGCGCATCTTTCGATGGCTTATAAACAACGGTGTTTCCAGCGGCAAGGGCGGGTAAAATTTTCCAAGATGGAACTGCGATCGGGAAATTGAAAGCGGTAATGATGCCGCACACTCCAACAGGGTATCTAAATGAAAGATTCATTTTATTGGACATCTCGCTCGGAGCTGTATGCCCAAAGAGTCTGCGGGTTTCTGTGGCAGCATAGTAAGCAGTGTCAATAGCTTCCTGAATGTCGCCTTTGGTCTCAAATACTGGCTTTCCCATTTCGCGAGTCATAATGCGGGCAAGTTCCTCTTTTCTACGATTGAAAATATCTCCCGCTTTCCGCAGCATATCGCCACGCTTTGGAGCGGGGACAAGTCGCCAGGTTTTAAAAGCTGCTTTTGCTGCTGCAACAGCTTCATTTACATCTTCCTGCTCTGAAAAAGCGAAATCGCCTATTATATCCTCAATATTTGCTGGGTTAATGTTTTTAAAAGTTTTTCCAAATTTGGCAGGCACCCATTTTCCATTAATATAATTCTTGAACTCTGACATTTTTTTCCTTTAAGATTTAAAACAAAAATACTTTTTTACAAAAATAGCTTTTTTTTGTGATTTTTTTAATACTTTTTTGTTATGAGCTATTTTGCTAAATTTGTAAATTAAAAAATACTAATTTAAGGAAAATAATGAGCTTAAAAAATACTTTCCTATTCACTTCTGAATCTGTTTCAGAAGGGCATCCAGACAAGATATGTGACCAGGTGTCCGATGCTGTGCTTGACGCAATGCTAAAGGACGACCCTTTGAGCCGCGTTGCCTGCGAATGCTTTGCCTCTACTGGCTTAATCGTAGTTGGCGGAGAAATCACAACAAACACTTACGTAGATTTACAATCCTTGGTCCGATCTGTTATCTATGACATAGGCTATACCGATGCTGGTTATCGCTTCGATTCTCATTCCTGTAGCGTTGTTAACGTTATTAACCACCAATCTCCCGACATTGCACTCGGAGTTGATGGCGGAGGAGCTGGCGACCAAGGTATGATGTTTGGTTATGCTTGCAATGAAACTGAAGAGCTTATGCCAGCAACTATTATGTATGCTCATAAGTTAGTTAGAAAACTAAGCGATATTAGGAAAAACAATAAAGATTTAATGCCATACTTGCGCCCCGATTCAAAATCCCAAGTTACGATTGAATATAGCGACAGTGGAGAGATTTTAAGGGTAGATACCGTTGTTATGGCTGCTCAGCATAATCCAGATGCAAGCCAAGAGCAAATTCGCGAAGATATTATAAAATATGTTATTAAAGAAATTATTCCAGAAAAGTATTTAAATAATACTAAATATTTGGTAAATCCGACTGGAAAATTTGTAATCGGTGGCCCTCACGGGGATACTGGTCTTACTGGCAGAAAGATTATTGTCGATACTTATGGAGGGCGCGCCCCTCACGGCGGAGGTGCTTTTTCTGGAAAAGACCCATCGAAAGTTGACCGCTCCGCTGCTTACGCTGCTCGCCATCTTGCAAAAAATATTGTCGCAGCCGGTATTGCAAAAGAATGCACCATTCAGCTTGCTTATGCTATTGGAGTTGCAAAGCCAGTGTCTGTCCATATAGATACTCACGGCAGCTCCAAAGTTAAAAGCACCGAGCTTGCAGATTTTATTATTAAAAACATTGATTTAACCCCGAATGGTATAATATATCGCTTAAATCTACGCACTCCAATTTATCGCCAAACTGCAGCTTATGGGCATTTCGGCAGACCAGAATTTTCTTGGGAAAAACTTGATTTAGTCGATATGTTTAAAGAAAAATTTGGCGAAGACGCAGGCAGCAAAGATGAATTTAAAATACCAAGCCCTTATAAGAACGTATAGGCTGATAACTATCAAATGAAATAATTTTTTTAAATAGAATAAGGAATAAAATGACAGAAAAAAAATATCCACCAAAAAAAGCACAAGGCAATTTTGACGAGCTGTCAGGGAAATATTGCGTTAGGTCACTTAAATTAGCAGAAGAAGGAAGAAAGCTAATTGATTGGGCAGAATCAAGAATGCCAGTGCTTGCAAAGTTAAGAGAAGAATACAGCAAGACCAAGCCTTTTAAAGGCTATAAAATTGCCGGCTGCCTTCACGTAACCAAGGAAACAGCTGTTCTAATCCGCACTTTTAAAGACGCTGGAGCAGAAGTTTCTTGGTCTGGCTGCAATCCACTTTCAACGAATGATGCAGTCGCAGCAGCACTCGCAGATGAAGGTATTTCCATTTTTGCTTGGTATGATAATAAAGAAGATTTTTATTGGTGCATTGAAAGAACCATAGACGAGCCGCCGCATCTTACTTTAGACGATGGCTGCGATTTAATAAACACAGTTCACGAAAGCTACCCCGATTTAGCTAAAAATTTTATCCTTGGCGGAACAGAAGAAACCACAACAGGAATTCAACGCCTACGCGCAAGGGCAGCAAGCAAAAAGCTTTATTACCCCGTTTATGCCGTGAATGACACAGAAACAAAATGGGATTTTGATAACGTCTACGGAACTGGACAATCTACTCTTGACGGCATTTTGAGAGCTACATCTGTTTTGCTTGCCGGGAAAAACGTTGTTGTCGCGGGGCATGGGCATTGTGGCTCCGGCGTTGCTAAGCGCGCCAAAGGTATGGGCGCAAACACAATTTGCACCGAGGTTAAAGCAACTGCTGCAATTAAAGCTATTCTTGAGGGGCACGAAGTGATGACTATGGACGAAGCTGCAAAAGTTGGAGATATATTTGTTACTGCAACCGGAGTTTGCGATGTCATTCGTAAAGAGCATTTTGAAGCGATGAAAGAAGGAGCAATCGTCTGTAACACCGGTCACTACGATGCCGAAATTACTATTCCAGAATTGGAAGCGATCTCTATAAGCAAAAGAACGATTCGTCCAAATTGCGAGGAGTATCATTTAAAAAATGGGAAAAAAATCTTTTTACTTGCACAGGGTCGCTTGGTAAACCTTGCAGCTGCAGAAGGGCATCCCTCGGAGGTTATGGATATGTCCTTTGCTAATCAATTCATGTCCCATCTCCGATTAGTAGAAAGCCACAAAGCGGGCAAGAAACTCCCGCTTGAAGTTATAGATTTGCCTGTAGAACAAGATGAGTTTATTGCAAATACAAAGCTCGAATCTATGGGAATCAAAATTGACGCTTTAAGTCCAAAGCAAATTGAATACATTAACGATTATAATGCTGGAACTTAAAATTATTATCTAAAAAATAATAAGCGTCTTAAATCTCTAAAAATCAACATAGAAGCTTCGGCTCCTGTGTTGATTTTTTTTATATTTAAAAAATTAGCATCTTTTTTTTCAGCTCCATTATCCTATTAAAAGATTCCTCTATTCTCTCCTCGCTTATTTTCCCGGCTTTCAGAAGTTTTTTTATAGTTGAAATTGCTTTTTTTGCAATATCTTGATCAAAACCCGAATTGTTTGCAAACAAGAGAATATCAGCCCCAGCATTGATTGCAAGCTCGATACTTTTTTCTAATCCAAAGTTTTGAGATATTGCCTTCATAGCTAAATCGTCAGTCATAATAACTTTATTGAAAGCTAAGCTCTCCCTTAACATTCCAGTTAAAATATTCTTTGATAAAGTTGCGGGATATTTTTCATCTAAATTCTTATTAAATATATGGGCAGTCATAATCATATCAACTTGCTTTAGGCTTATAAGTTTTTTATAAGGAATAAGTTCAATTTCATTCCATAATTTTGAAACATCAACCATTCCAAAATGCGAATCCTCCAATGAGCTGCCATGACCCGGGAAATGCTTAATGCAGCAAATAATATTCTTTTTTTTGTGCCCTTCTATAATGATTTCTGCGTGCTTAGTAACTATTTCTGGATTGCTTGAAAAACTACGCTCTTTTTTCCCTATCACTGGGTTTTCGGGATTGATTTCCAAATCGACAGCTGGTGCAAAATTCAAATTAAAGCCCATTTCGGACAAGCAGTTTGCTGTAATAGAAGCCCAATAGCGAGTTTCGTCTTCTCTGTTTAGATCCCCAAGCGTCTTTTGAGAAACAGTTTGCGGAAAGCCATATTCTCCTTTTAATCGATTAACAAGTCCTCCCTCTTGGTCAATCGAAATGAAAAGAGGAGTTTTTGAGTAGCTTTTTATCTGCCCAATTAGTTTTCGTAACTGTGAAGGAGATTCTATATTTCTTTTAGAACCACCTAACTCCACATCAATATCAAAAAGAATTAGTCCGCCAATTCTTTCATTTATAATATCTTCGCTAATTGCTGATTTATCATTAAGCTCCAGGCCTCTAAAGCCAATTAAGAGCATTTGCCCAATTTTCTTTTCTAATTCTTTTTCCATAAATATCCAATATTTTAATAAATACGCTTTTGCTTTATTTTTAAATAAAAAAAAGGGCAGGCGCTTTTAGCACCCACCCTTTTATATTTTGACTTAACTAAATGCTTATGGCATATAGATAAATCTTTGAACAACGGCTTCGTTTCCAGTCGATACTCTTAAGAAGTATGAGCCAGAGGCGAGGTTTTGCATTGCGAAGCTCAAATTATGAGTTCCTTCTGCATAGAAGCTCGCGCTTACTGGGACTGCAACAACTTGTCCGTTACCATCAACTACTTCAATAGTAATGTTGGCATCTGTAAATAAATCCAATGTAATATTTACATTATTTACAACTGGATTTGGAGTGATTGGTGTTAATGCAAGATTTGTTCCAGCTATAGCACCAGGTATATCTTGTTCTAAGATGGATTCTCTGTTTTGTGTCGTTTGTGTTAGCAATGCTGCATTTGCGTCATCGCAATATAATCCTGTTTCTGGGTTGTATGTATACAAGGCAAATGTATAGTCTTGATTTCTTTGCAATCCAGTAATAAGGACTTGATCAGCAGTTCCTATATAAAGAACACAGCTACCATCAGCCAAAATATCACCAGTATTGAATGATAAGCGTCCTTCATAGTTAGCTATATCACCAGTCAAAGCGGGAGCCAAAGGACCTACACTAGTTTGCTTACCAATTAAGATAGATGGTAAAGCAGGCTGATTTATGCCTAAAGCTATTGTAGTTCTTGTGTAATATCTTACTGACAATGCGTTCAATTCCGGACCCGGAGGTGGCATTGGTGGTAAGTTATATTGGCAAGTAACAGGGCCAGCGGCGGTATTTCCATTGCCCACTAGATCTGTAACTTTATTTTCGTCGATAGATACCGAAATTAGTCCATCATCATTCATTCCAGTTATAGCAATGTCCCAAGTTGTTCCACCTAAGCCAAATGGAGTTATTACTACATTAGCTGCTGGAGCGAAAGGACCTGTTACAGTAAGATCATCAGCATCGAAGCCAAATACTGGCTTGCTGAATACTATTCTATAATTAACTGGAGATACGTTTGTAGGATCTGTTGATTCTAAAGTTATGGTTGCTGTTGGGTTTGTGATGTCATAAACACAAGCAACTGTATTAGAAGCAGTATTTCCTTCACCATATTGATTTTCGCCTGCATCTGCGAGAACTGTAAGTTCTAATTCGCCCGATGTAGTTAGTCCATCAACTTCAATTGTATACACTTTGCCATCAACGCCGACAGGTGTAATAGTTACACCACCGTCAAGCGGAACACCGTCTAAAGTAGCTTCGATTCCGTTGATATTAAAGCCGGTTACTGTCTGGCTGAATGTTGCAGTATAGGCAATCGGTAAAACATTTGTTGGGCTGTTTTGACCACCTGCCAAAGCTAAGATACAAGTTGGTGCTGGCATATTAAATGTAACTTCAACGCCAGCTTCATTTGGTTGATAGCTAGGAGCTAAGTTTCCAACTCCACCACCGTTTTCAGCAGCATCTGCACCAAAAGCAATGATAACTGTTCCATTATTTGCAACATTAGCAATAGAAACTGTATAAACTGCAGCTGGTCCAGCTGGTGTAACAGTAATGTTAGATGGATTTGCAGTTGATGTTCCAAATGTTATATCATCAGCAATAAATCCAGTAACTTGTTGGCTAAATGTAACTGTAAACTCAATTGGCAATGCGGTTGTTGGAGAGCCTGTTTTTCTTTCAATAGTTGCAGTTGGAGCAATTCCCCAATAGTTTACATTATTTGAAACAGCTGATTCAGCGTTATTCGTTCCATAGATGTTTTGAACTGCGTTCTGCTCTACTTTAATATTGATAGTTCCATTTACAGTAATATCAGTAACAACTACTTCGTATTCACTATCTGTAATTTGGCTAACAGATGCACTTGCGCCTGCTGAGGCAGTTCCTCCAATTTCGATACCAGTTCCGTTAGGATCAAAATTAGCAACATCTTGATTAAATGTTACTTTAAATTTAATTGGCAATGTTGCAGTGTTAGCTGCTTGACCATCTGCCAAAGTGATTGTAATAGTTGGAGCTGGAGCTTGAAAATCTACGTCTGCGAAGCCAGAGGCAGTATTTCCAACGGCAAAATTATTCTGTGCTACGTTCGCTGGAACGTTAGCTGTTATAGTGCCGTTTCTTGTAATCCCGCTAACAGTAACAGTGTAATTTTTAGCATCCACTGCAGCTATAACAACAGTTAAAGCTCCTTGATCTGCATTGTCAGAAACAACAACAACATCACCAGCGTCTCCAAAGCCTGTTACGTCTTGATCGAACTCGACATCAAAAACAATGGGCTGTGTGCCTGTTGGGCTGTTTTGTGTGGCGGCTCTAGTAATTACAACATTAGGAGCAGCAACTTCAAATTCAACTTCATTCTTTGTTAAAACTGGAGCAAGGCTAGCTTGTCCGCCAGCATTTTGAGCTGCACCAGCAAGGAATGTAATATTAACTGTTCCAGCTGCACTCATTCCAGAGACTGCTACATTGTATACCTTTGGACCGCCAGTTACTGCTTTAGTAGTTGGGTTTGCAGTTCCGCCAATAGTAATGTCGTCTGCAACAAATCCAGTTACATCTTGGTCAAAAGTTACAGTGAAGTTAATTGGGCTAACTGATGTTGGATCGACTCCAGCATAAGTAATTTCTGCAGTAGGAGCAATTCCCCAATAAGCTACTTCTGGAGATTCATCTGATACTTCGTTACCAGTTCCATAATCATTTTGAACCTGACCAGCCAAGACTTTAATTTGGACAATTCCATTTTGAGCAACATCGTTAATAGCTACTTCGTATTCTGTATCAGAATTTTTGGTAACAATTGCAGTTCCAGCATTAGGTATCGCTGTTCCTGAAAAGTCAATACCAGCTACATTTAATGCAGTAACATTTTCGCTAAACGTTACCTTAAATTTAATCGGTAGCGCTATAGTCGAAGCTGCTTGACCATCTGCCAACACAATAGTAATGGTTGGAGCGGGTGCAGTAAATGTTATTAAATCGCTTGGAGCGGAGGCAATATTATCAATACTACCACCAACGCTTTGAGCAACTCCTGCTGGAATTTGAATTCCAACTGTTCCATTGGTTTCAACTTCTACATCAACATAGTATTGTGTCATTCCAAGACCAGCCGGTGTAATAGTAACATTACCAACATTTGCAGTTCCGTTTTCTGTTATAACTGTTGGGTCATCAAACCCATTTACAGGCATGTCAAAAGTAACAGTAAATCTTACAGTTGGGTTATTTGTTTCATTTGCAGGCGCATAATCGTGTGTAATTGCAACAGTAGGAGCAGTTCCTACAAAGTTATACTCAGCTACATTTGAGGCTAAGTTAGTTAAAGTTAAAAAGCCTGGTATGTTTGCTACGTCTGCAGGTATTTGGACCGTTACATTTCCGTTTTGATCCATTCCTTCAACGGTAACAGTATAATTTGCATCGTCAACTTTAATTATAGCAACAGTTGGAACTGCAAGGTCAAATGCTGTTCCATCGACTGTCACATCGGTCGCTACGTCATCAAAGCCTTCAACATCTTGAGAGAACTCAATGTCAAAATAGGCTTTTCCAGCTTCAAATCTATCAAATGTAACTACAACAGTAGGCGCAGAGGTCGCAATTTTAATTGCCTTGTTTGCACCTAATGAATGTGTGGCGCCAGGAGCTGGAAGTGTAAGAAGAGCGTCGGCAGCTTGCCCGGCTCTCTTAACAGTTCCACCGTTAAGCTCAAGAGCTGTTGAGTTTGTATAATCTAAATTATCGCTATGGTCGCCATTAACAATTGTATAGTTGAAAGTCAGAACGTCTGTTCCAGTTCCACCAGCATATTCTGCATATCTATCGCCATTATTTGTCTCTAATTTAAGTCTTGGTGTTCCAGTTACATCAACATCGTTGTTAAAGGCAACTGTAATATTTAAGACATCATCTGTAGAATAATTGCCATCAGCATTTGTAGCAGAAACTGCTGTTACATAAGGATGATCCCCAACTAATGATATAATAGTGTTGGCAGAAAGTGAGCCAGGTTGTCCTGGTGTCGGCAATTCAAGATTTGCATGATTTCCTGCGCGGTCTTGGATAAAGCCACCAACATTTTCTAAGGACCATTCATCGAAATAATCTAAGTGCATTGTAAAATCAGTGACAGTAACATTATAAGTAAATTCTAATGTTTTTGTTCCTTCACCGACGCCATTATATGTAGCATATCTATCTATATCGCCTGTTTCAAGCAAAAGCTTTGCTGAATTTGGATCAATATAGACATTTTCGGAGAATTCAATCTTTATGGTAATAGCGCTACCGGCAGCTCTTGGGCCTGAATCGTCAGAGCTAACATTTACAACTCTTGGAGCTCTTGTGTCGACTGTTATGTCTGTATTAAAGCTTAGCGAGCCAGCTTGCTCTGGAGCAGGCAATGTAGTTATAGCATTCAAACCAAGTGTGCTTTTAATAGTTGCGCCGTTAAGATCAAAAGCTGAATTAGCAGTATTGGTTGGATGGTAATATTCTAAACCAATAGCTGGACTATTGTCTCCATTTTGCACGGTATAGTTGAAAGTTAAAGTATTAGTTCCGCTGCCTCCTGTATAAATAGCATATCTTGTGATATAGTTTCCATTTGGATTAACAATTCCTAATCTTAATCTTGCTGTTCCAAGGGTAAGATTAACGTCTACAACTTCAGAAAACTGAACAGTAATTGGAATAATATCACCAGCTTTGTAGATAGCAGGCGTTGGTGCTGAGCTTACGTTTTGAATTACAGGTGCATTTGTATTAATGGAAGCATTGCTTGCAGAAAGTGAATTTGCAGAACCAGTAGCAGGCAAAACGAGATTTGCTGCATTAGGGTTATTATCAACTTGGTCGTAAATTGTAGCACCGTTTAAAGCAAGTGAATTTACATCAACGTATTCAAGTGGATTTTGGTTGTCGCCAGACTCGACTGTGTATTGGAATACCAAGTCTTGGGTGCCAGTGCCTACGCTGTATTCTGCCAACTTAGAAACACCACCTATATTAAGGGCTAAAGTTGGAGTGCCACCAGCAACAACGACGCTCTTTGAAAATTGAACATTAACGCTTATCACTTCACCAATTGTGTATACTTTTGTAATAGTGCTGACATTAGCAACTACAGGAGCAACTGCATCAATAACAATATTTTTATTGTTACCAAGCGAGCCTGCTGCATTAGGAACTGGCAATGTTAAGTTTGCATCATTCCCAGCATTGTCTTTTATCGCTCCGCCGTTCAATTTCAATGAACTTGTATTTACATAGTCAAGGTCAGCAGAGTAATCAGAGCTTTGAACATTATATGTAAATGTTAAAGTGTTTGTGCCTGTTCCCGAAACATAGTCAATAGTTCTTGAAGGATTTGTATTCAAGGTCAATTGAGGAGTTCCAGTAACGTTAACAACGCCGCTAAATTGAACTGTTATAGTAATAATAGAGTTTCTACCATAGCTGCCATTAGCATCGCTTGAAGTAACATTTTGAACAGTTTTTACAACACCATCAATAGCAATATTCTTATTTGCTGCTAATGAACCTGGGGCACCTGGATTTGCTAAAGTTAGAACCGCATTTGTTGCAGCAACATCTTTTATAGTAGCGCCATTTAGTTCAAGTGAATTCGGGTTCACGTAGTCTAAGTCACTGGATTGATGACCCGCAAGAACTGTGTATTCAAAAGTCAATATTAGACCTCCAGAGCCGCCAATGTAATTAGCAACTCCTCCAGTATTTAGGTTTAATGAGGGTGTTCCACCAGCTACATTAACTATTTTGTTAAATTCTACTTGAATCGATATAACTTCACCTATTCCGTAAATACCATCTGCTTTATCAGAGCTAACATTTACTACGGCAGGTTCTACTGCGTCAATAACGATGTTTTTATTGGCGCCTAAAGAACCAGTTGTGCCTGGAGCGGACAAAGTTTTATCTAAAGTATTTCCAGCGGCATCTTCAATTACTGCTCCATTAAACTTGAAAGCATCTGTGCTTGCATAATCTAAATCAGCTGAGTAATCGCCATTTTGAACAGTATATTTAAAAGTAGCAGTAAATGTTCCAGCATCATAGCCTTCAAAAATAGCGTTTTGTTCTGGAACTGTGTTTAAAACAATGTAAGGAGTACCTGGAGCAATATTTAAAATAAGATCTTCGCTAAATGTAACTTGAATTGTAATTTCAGCGCCAGCGCCATAAGTTCCATTAGCCTTATCTGAGGTAACATTAGTAATAGTAGGAATTACTCCATCAACATTTACGATGTTATTAGCAAATAGCGAGCCTGCTGCGCCTGGTGCAGGAAGTGTAAGTGTAGCAATGTTACCAGCTCTGTCTTTAATCTGAGCACCATTCAAGCCAAGTGAGTTTGTTCCAACATAGTCTAAGTGAGGATTGTCATCGCCAGGTTGAACAGTGTATAAGAATTCTAATGTATTAGTGTTGGAGCCTGTGCCATTATAAGTAGCATATCTTTCAGCTCCGCCAACGTCTAAAAGAAGTCTTGGACTACCGCCAGTAACAACAACTATTTCACTAAATTGAACATTAAGAATAATATTGTCGCCAGCTTTATAATCAGCATTTCCATCTTTTGCACTTACACCGATAACAGTAGGTTGTTCGGTATCAATATAAGCAGCGCCAGTTGGATAACCATTAATAGCAGCATTAGGAGTCATATCGGTTGCAACACCAGACAAACCTTCTGCATCAACTACATAATTTTCAGGGTTAGCTCCGTTTAAGCTAACATGTTGGGTTACAACTCTTTTATAAACATAAACATTATCACCATAAGCTGTCATCCATTCAGCTGGAGTTAGGTCTGGTGGAGTTTCCCAAGTGCCATTTCCATTTGCATCAATTTGTATTTTGGGATACTCTGATAATGGTTGATTTGACGTTAAAGCCAAATAATATGTCCCAGCCTTCAATCTTGGGCTAGCGCCGAGGTTATCTGTCAAAGCTTCATCAGCGTAATATTGCAAATCGAAAACTGGTGCATCAGCTGCATTAGTTGTAAAATTAACAAGAGCATTGCTTGAAGCAAGTCCATTAGCAACTGAACGTAATCTAATGTAATAAGTCGTGTTTTGATTTAAATCAGTTAACAACCATTCTGTAATATCGCCTATATCCAGATCGTTATAAGGATCAACAATATTAGCGTCAAAATCGACGCCCGTTGCTGTTGACAGATCAAAGCGATAGCTCGTGGCACCTTCTGGAGCTGTCCATTTAATTAATGCTGAGTAAGATGTTAAATCAGTAACATTTACATTAGTAGGAGCAGCTGGTGCAGTTTTCATCTGACGTGGGTTTAAAGTGCGCTCGCTTGTGTTATAAGCGGGGCTTGGTATTCCACCCTGATTAAATTCATAAACCCTGAACCAATACGTGGTATTGGGGCCTAAACCAATAACGTCTACTGAGTTTGTGCTACCAGTGCCGTTATAAATAACTCTTCCAGCGCCGAGCGTAGGATTAGTTACTGACGCAAAATTACCCTGATCTACAACGGAGTAAACCGTATTATCTTCAGGTTGATTTGCATCAAAGTCATAAGCAGTGCTAACGACAACAATTCGACCCGCTCCGCTCCCGTTAACCCAATTTACTTTAGCTCCATCGCTATTAACATTCTGGAACGTAATAAAGCCTGCTTGAGTTACAGGTGGGTTGGCAGCATTTAACTCCATTCCCATAAACGACAGGACTAATGCTAACGAAAGCAGTGCTGTTCTGAATAACTTCATATAAAGGATCTCCTTTTATTTGTGAAAAAAAATGAATAAATGTATTAAATTCTTATATATTATTATATTTTTTCAGTTTATATATCTATTTTCTTTACTCTGTTGCCATTATTTCAAACAGAATAATGAAAATCACACTAAATATACTAGTAAATTTGCTAAATAAATATTAAAAGAAAAATTAATATTTATTCATATTTGAAAAATACCATTATTATTTGCAATTTAAAAATAAAAAAATTCTAATCTCCCTTTTTTCAATTAAAATATTTACAAAAAGAAAATAGAGTTATTACTTTTTAGTTTTTACTCTAATCACATTAGAGTAATCGCTAATATCTTCGTAACCAATTGTTTTTAGCCTATAAAAATAAGTTGTGTTTGATTTCAATCCATCTACATTGATACTCTCGCAATAACCTACATCAGCGGGGTTAAAAATATCAATTAATTTCGTAAACTCTTCGTCTTCAGCTACTTCAAGCAAATATCCTTGACAACGTTCAACATGCTCCCAGCGAGCGTCAAATGAATTTTTAGCAATATTTTCAGCATTTAAAGCGACTGGCGCTTTTAAAACATAAATAAACTTGCTTCTCGGATTGGTTTTATTCGAGTTTGTTAAATAATTTGTCGAATCACCACTCCCATTAAATTCAAATATACGGAAATAATATTCACCATAATCAATATTTTTGACAGTAACTCTTTTTTCTAAGTTCAAAATTGAGTTATAGACGCAAAAAGTGCCAGAATTATTTTTTACTTCCGATTCTTTGTCAGAAAAATTTACACTTGGCTTATATTCTACTCCGTCTTCCGGCAGTTCAATTATCGAATCACGCGAAGCAAAAACTATTCTGCCTTTTCCGTTCCCATTAGTCCAAGTCAATGTTATCGACTCAGTTTCCTTGCCAATAAAAGCAATTTGATATGCCTGCTCGCTCGGCTCAGGAGCGAGTGTCGAAAAAGCAAAGCTATTCATTGCAATTACGTTTTTTTTGTCTATATTATAAACATCAATAAAATAGCCAGTGCTTGGCGATAAAGAAATAAGCTCTTTGTCTAATATTGACAAATTATTTGAATCAGCTATTATAAAGTAATTGCTTTCAATATTAGCAAGTTCAGATAATTTGTCTCTGTTAACGACAGTTTCATATTTTTTCTTAACATCAATTTTTAAAGCAGGGTGCAAAGCCTCGCGAATTATTATAATTGTCCTTTCCTTCGCATCGTTATTGCTATAACTAAATTTAATTGCTGTATCAGTTCTTTTTAAAAAATTAACTGAAGCATTACTCGAATATAAACAAGTTCCAGAATAAAAACAAATAATAGCAAATATTATCAAAAAATATTTTTTTTCTAAAACCATAAACAAAGCTTTCCCTTGACTTTCTAATCGTAAATATTTTAATGCAAAATAATAATTATTTACTAAAAAAATTCTTCCCCTCAAAAAAAGAGGGGAAGAATATATTAATTATTATTTAAAACGAACCCAGCCGGCACCTTCAAAGTAAACAAACATTGCGGCTCCATTTTGCGCTATGAATGGAACAAGTGGAAGTCCGCTATCAGAAATTATGTCGTTATCAGTTGAGTTAATAACGCAAAATAGCTGACCGTTTACGGCTTGAGTCGGTAAATCAGCAATATCTATAGTAGTAAGGCCACTACCAGTAATTTTAACAATAGAGTAACAGCCTTTGTCTGCTAACGATGTATGAACACCAATATTAGCTGGAACAGTTTCTGTAGACAATACCATCTTGCCTTGGTTTATTTGGAGACCAACAGCAGTATTTTCATTAGAGGTGTTGTTGACAAGGATGCCAGCACCTTCATCAGCGTTTGTAGCTACTATAACAGCAGCTTCTATCGAGGCTGCGTTATCAATATTAACAACCAAAGCACTTCCAGTTCCCTCTTGAAGAACAGCGAGGACATTTCCAGAATTGCTTGCATCAATACTACTGAACTCTGAGTTACCAGAAACGTTTATAGCACGTGAGTTGTTACCGCCTGCGATAACTTCAAGTGCTCTTGCATCTGGATGATCTGATACAGTCGAAATGCCTACCGCATAGTCCTTGTTTGCTGTGTTGGTTATAGCAAAAGTTGCTGCGCTTCCAAGGTTGCCTGCGCCAGAGCCAGCATTAGAAGAAACTGCTAATGCTATGTCAACGTTGTTTGCATTTGGTGAATTTACAACCACACCAGGACCTGTTCCTTCTTGATATACATCTAAAAGTGCAGAAGCATTAGTATTGTCATAGCTTGTCAATACTGAATTACCAGATACATTTAAGGCACGGCTTACGTTACCACCTGCGGCTACTTGAAGTGCAACAGCGTCAATTTGGTCTGAAGCTGTCGAAACGCCTACTGCATAGTCCTTGTTTGCTGGATTAGTTATAGCAAAAGTTGCAGCGCTTCCAAGGTTACCAGCGCCAGAGCCAGCATTAGAAGAAATTGCTAAGGCAATATCAACGTTGTTTGCATTTGGTGAATTTACAACCACACCAGGGCCTGTTCCCTCTTGATATACTTCTAAAAGTGCAGCTGCATTAGTATTATCATAGCTTGTCAAAACTGAATTACCGGATACATTTAAAGCACGGCTCACATTACCACCTGCAGCAACTTGAAGTGCAACGGCATCTGTTTGATTCGAGGCAGTTGAAATGCCTACTGAATAATCTTTATTAGCCGGGTTTGTGTTTTCAAAAATAGCCACAGAACCCCAATTATTAGCCCCAGAACCAGCGTTTGAGCTTACAAATAAAGTTGCTTCTTCATTTTGATCATTATTAGTTTCAATGCTCAAACCTTGAACATTGCCTTCATTGTAAATTGACATAATTCTTTGACCATTGTAACCAGCTGCAGCAGTAAATGTTACTGGTAAATTATTATCTACTTCAATTTCATTTCCGCCTTCGTAAGCTTCTTGCAAAGTAGTTGTTAAGTTAATTGCAGTTGGAATCCAATTTGTCCCATCAAAGGAAAGGACATCATCAACAACTGGTGGATTTGTAGCTAAATCAACATCAGCTAAATCACCGATTGAAGAAGTATTTAACAATACATTTGCGCTATTAGCATTTACCCAGTTGAATGCGGTATTCCAATTTGCGACATCACTATTTGGATCTGCATCATTATACCAAGCATCAAATATTGGGTCCAATTCAGTAACAGTAATATCCTGTGGTTGCCATTGTGAATTTGCATCACTCCAAATAAGAGCTTCGCCATCGTTAGCACCCATTTGAGCAATTTTGCTGTTAGATACAGCGCCATCTTCAATTTTGCTCTCGGTTATGGCACCGTCAAAAATATTTACGGCGTCAATAACTTGAGTATCCCAAGCGGGAACAAAATTTCCATTAATATCTAATGCAGAAGTAAGAATTTGACCAACTCCAGCTGCTGGTGCTACAAAACCAGTTTCGTTAGCAGCAGTTTGGTAAGCAATTGCTCCAACAGTTCCATTTGCTAAATTTTGTGCAAGATTAATGGAGCCGATGAAAGTTGTTGCGCTAATTGTATTTGCAGCAATTTCGTCAAAATCTTTGATTACAGCAGTTCCCAAACCATTTAATTCTGTTAGCATATAAACATCATCGGCAAAAGTGGAAGTCCCACTTGTAACAATCAAAGCATCGCTTCCAAGGTTGTCAAAAATAGTTAAGCCATCTACTGACAGCCCGTTAAAGCCACCCTCTCCGTGAACCACCACATTGCCTGTAACATCTAAAGCATTTCCACCACTTGTGTTTGTAACGATTAACGCACTGTTAAGGTTGCTGTTATTTGTCAAACTCATAACGGCTCCGGTTCCAGTGTTTGTTAAATCAACTATAGCGGCAGCAGAGTTTAAACTTTCATCAATTGGCAATGTCAAATAGCCAGCTGTGGAGTGATCGCCCCAGCCAAAAGCAGTATTCCAATCAGAGACATTAGCAGTATTGTTAAGCCAAGTATCAAATATTGGATCTGTTTCTGTCATCGTCGCATTTTGTGGAACCCAAGCTGTGCCGTCCCAACCAAGGACTTGACCATTAACAACACCAGTTGTATTGACATCATTTAAATCATTTATTGATTCACTGTTTATATTCTTTAAATAACCTTCTGTGGAGTGATCGCCCCAGCCAAAAGCATTGTTCCAATTCGTTACCTCAGTCGCTGTAATGCCAGCAGCTGGTGTTGTATTGAAATCTGCAGTTTTCATATAGCCTTCTGTGGAATGATCGCCCCAACCAAAAGCCGTATTCCAATCAGATACATTAGCAGTATTATTGAGCCAAGTATCAAATATTGGATCTGCTTCTGTCACTGTGGCACTCTGTGGAACCCAAACTGTGCCGTCCCAACCGAGAACTTGACCAGTTACTGCTCCACCTTGATCCAAATTATCTAAACCAACATTACCATAAAAGTTCGTTGCTATTACGTCTCCAGAAGCTACTATCCCAGTAGTTCCAAAAACAAATAAATCACCGCTAATTCCAACATCATCATTAGCTTGCATTATACCATTTACCTCTAATGCCCAGCCATTTGGATTGCTTACTACTAAAGTGCTATTAACAGCACTATTATTAGTAAGATTCAACACAGTTTCATCAGCAAAAGAACCTGAATAAGGTAATTTTAAATAGCCTTCTGCTGAGTGATCGCCCCAGCCAAAAGCACTATCCCAATTCGCTACATTAGCAGTATTATTAAGCCAAGTATCAAATATTGGATCTGCTTCTGTCATTGTTGCATTTTGTGGAACCCAAGCTGTGCCGTCCCAACCGAGAACTTGACCATTAACAACACCAGTTGTATTAACATCGTTTAAATCATTTATTGATTCATTGTTTACATTCTTTAAATAGCCTTCTGTGGAATGATCGCCCCAGCCATAAGCATTGTTCCAATTCGTTACATCAGTCGCTGTAATGCCAGCAGCTGGTGTTGTGTTGAAATCTGCGCTCTTCATATAGCCTTCTGTGGAATGATCGCCCCAGCCATAAGCCGTATTCCAATTCGCTACATTAGCAGTATTATTGAGCCAAGTATCAAATATTGGATCTGTTTCTGTCATTGTCGCGTTTTGTGGAACCCAAGCGGCGCCGTCCCAACCAAGAACTTGACCAGTTGCAGCTCCACCGTCGTTTAAGTTTGATAAATCAACATTACCATAAAGGTTTACTGCGTAAATATCATTTGCATTAACATCATTCGCATAAACATCATTTGTAACAAATAAATCTGCACCAACTCCAATATCACCAACAGATTGAATGTAACCGCTGCTGATAATATTATTTGTATAAGCATCGCCAGTGTAAAGATCATTTGTAATGAACACGTCATTTTCAAAACCAGCGTCACCATCTACGTGGAATACACCATTTACCTGTAATGCTAAACCATTTGGATTTTGAGCAATAAGAGTGGGATTAGTTAAACTATTGCCATAAAATACTGCAACAGCTCCATTACCGCTATTGGTCAATGAGAAAAGAGCTGAGCTCTCGTCGTAAGATTGAGCAAATGGCAAATTAATGTAGCCAGCTGTGGAGTGGTCGCCCCAGCTATAAGCATTGTTCCAATTTGTTATCTCAGTTGCAGTGATGCCAGCAGCAGGAGAACTATTGAAATCAGCAGTTTTCATATAACCTTCTGTGGAATGATCGCCCCAGCCAAAAGCAGTGTTCCAATTAATTATCTGTGCCGATGTGATGCCACCAGCAGGAGAACTATTGAAATCAGCGCTTTTCATATAAGCTTCTGTGGAGTGATCGCCTCAGCCAAAAGCACTATCCCAATCAAATACTTTAGCATTGTCGTAAAGCTAACTAACAAAAACTGGGTCAGCTTCTGTCATAGTAGCATTCTGTGGAACCCAAGCTGTGCCGTCCCAACCGAGAACTTGTCCATTAACAACACCAGTTGTATTAACATCGCTTAAATCGTTAATTGATTCATTGTTTATATTCTTTAAATAGCCTTCTGTGGAATGATCGCCCCAGCCAAAATCATTGTTCCAATTTGTTACCTGTGCCGATGTGATACCAGCAGCAGGAGTAGAATTAAAATCAGCGGCTTTCATATAGCCTTCTGTGGAATGATCGCCCCAGCTATAAGCATTGTCCCAATTCGATATCTGGGTAGCGGTGATGCCACCAGCAGGAGAACTGTTAAATGCTGAAGATGTAAGGTAACCAGCACTCGAATGATCACCCCAACCAAAAGCACTATCCCAATTCGATATCTGGGTAGCAGTGATACCACCAGCAGGAGAACTGTTAAATGCTGAAGATGTAAGGTAACCAGCACTCGAATGATCGCCCCAGCCAAAAGCACTATCCCAATTCGATATCTGGGTAGCGGTGATACCACCAGCAGGGGATTCTGTAAACACAGGGTCAGTTTCGGTAACTGAGCCACTCGAAGGTCCTGGAACCCACTCAGTTCCATCCCAAGTTAATACTTCGTTCAATGCTGCGCCAGCTTGAGCAATATTTGATGGTAAAATACCAGTAATTTCAGAACCATCACCGGCAAAGCTACCAGCTTGGATTGTTCCGGCAACGTTTCCTGTTCCGTCAATAAGTTTTAAATTTCCAGTTAATTTAAGAGCATCAACAGTTGCGTCTGGAGGTGTTAATTGTGTTGAATATGTGCCAGTTCCAAGGACGAGTCCATCGCTTGCATATAGCCAAGAATTAGCAACAATATCACCGTAAGTTTTAATAGCAATTTTTTTATCGTCTGTTGATCTGTTTCTAACAACTAAAGTTGCTTCGTCTTTATCCATTGGGTCATTATTCAACGAACTCCAATTGTGATAAGGTATACCGCCTACAACGCCAGGATCAGAAGTTCTGGGTGTATTGCTTTCAATATAAAGCCCACGTCCACCGGGTGTCGTTTGGTCTGTATCATAAATTTTTCCAACATAATGAGGTTGACGCGGCTCAAGGCTTAGATCCGATTGCACAACATCTTTATATGCTTCAAAAGCAGTTCCAGAATGCAAACCGCTTGCATTTGTCATAGTAACAGCGGGTTTTACTGAATTTGGATTGCTGTTAGTAAAATGCGCAGCCTGTCCTTGTGCGTCAAGGTTTTCGCCTTTGATTGCTGTTGTTGCAGCATCACCGTTAATATTTGCTTGTGTAATTTGGAACGCATCAACATTAGCAGTGGAGCTAGCACTGAAAGGAAGAACTACCCCAGGGTCTGCTGACCAAGTTGCTTTGCCTGTAACCGAATCATACTTTAATACATCGCCATCGCTTGCGCCACTTGTATTGAAAGATAAGTTACTATAAGGACCGACCAAAGCGCCACCAGCGATTGCGGGGACCCAAGTTCCATTCACATTGTCATACATATAAACAGCGCCATTGTTTAAAGGCACTGTGGTATTAATTGGAACGCCATTAATTTTTGCTACTTTCAAAGTTGCAAAAGTTCCAGTTAAATCGCTCTCAGAACCAACAGTGGAAGCTGAATTTATAAAACTCCCGGTAAGTCCTGGCGAAAGGTGTGATAAGCCGATAGAGGCGTTTGCTATTTTATCGCTTGTTACGCTTCCATCTTGCAAATTAACCGTTCTAACCGCACCAGCTTTAATTCTTGCATTGCTTGGCACTCCAGTAAGGTCGCCACCAAGTGGTGATAAATATTCCCTTACTTCTGGGGCTAACATTTCAATCGAAATGCTACCATTAGCTATTTTTTCAGCAATAGCAGAGGACTTAATTCTTGGATTTGGAAAAGTTCCTTCCAAATCGCCACCGGCTGCTAAAACTTCTGGAGCTAATGAATTTAAAGTAATAGATTGATTAGCAACAGAATTAGCTATCCCTGATTCATTAGCAAAAGATGAGCTAATTGAGTAAGGAGATGTAGAAAGTTTAGTTCTTGGAGAGTATGGGTTTCCAGCGCCCACTTGAATTTCAAGCCAATACTGCTTGCTAAAATCCAAGTTCATTGGATTAAACTCGCCAAGATAAACATTTACGTATCCATTAACAGCAATAACGTCCTGTGGCTCAACCCATAGTGGGTTTCCGCCAACTTCTTGGTCGTAAATGCTGAATGTGATAGTTACGTTGCGATTAAGCGGCTGATTTGCATCATCGACTAACTTCGCTTGATAGTTGATTGTCTTGGGTAGTTGGGCTAAGGTATCTTGAAAACCCAAGCACACAAGAATCAAGATTATTAAGCTGAGAAAAGTAATCTTTCTCATAATGAATCACTCCTATTAGGTTAAACAAATTTAAAATATATAATTCTTCTTTTTATCTTGTGATAATCATTACATTTCTCAAAGTAAATTGAGTAAATGAAGGAGCGCCAGAAAGCTGAGCTGGCGAAATAGAAATTTCGTAGAAGTAAGAACCGGCGCCAAGCTCAATTCCTTGGGCATCTTTACCATCCCAGACAACTTTTTGAACACCTTGCTCTTGAAAATCTCCCGAAAGCACTCTAAGCAAATTACCCATTAAATTATATATTTTAACAGTAACATAGCTGGAGCTTTTTAATTCATATTGAATTGTTGTAGATGTAGAAAATGGGTTTGGATAATTAGCCACGCCTTTGCTGTAAAATGATGCGATATCATCTTCAACGCTTGTAATTCCATCTTCAGGGACCCAAAAACCCTGGAAGACTCTTGTCTCGTCGTTGCTGGCTTCTTTCAAATCGCCAATAGCAAACTGATTGATAGTTCCATAAAGCTTGATGTTATCATCGTTAGTTAAAGCGATTGACCCACCCGAGCCTACTACCTGCTTTTTAATCTGAACTCCCTGTGCATTTATACTGCTATTGGATAATAC
>JAAYJM010000118.1 GCA_012522895.1 Ignavibacteria bacterium | reverse complement strand
TTAAATCATTAAATTTAAAATTAATAAATAAAATTAAGAAAAAAAAGTATATTTTTGCATAAAGTATTTACTTGTTTTTGATTTTAAATTTTTTTACAGTATAAAAATGGACGAAAATAATTCAAATAATAATTCCATCTCAAATTTGGAAACTAGCGATAAGCAAGAGCAAGGCAAACAGTGTTTTTTCAAAAGAATGCACTTGTCTTTAAAAATAACGATAGCAGTTGTTTTAGTTCTCTTAATAAGCATTGCTATAATGTTTTTTGTTTCCTATCAGCAAGGGAGTGTCGATAATTACGTCCCTCCAAAAATAGAAGAAATGGCAGACCAAGAGCAAGCAGAAGAAGATTTAAGTCAAATTGCTTCCGCCCTTTCGACCTACTATGCTCAGAATTTTGCTTATCCTTCAAGTTTACAAGAGCTTGTGCCGGATTTTATTGACAATCTCCCAGTTGACCCCCTTGCAAAAAAGCCGTATCTATACCAAGCCGAAGGCGATTCTTACGTCATTTCGGTTTTCGATCCAAAATTGTATCACTGCGAGTATTTTTATTATGAGGATGGTTTTCTTACTAAAGAGTAAATTTATAATTGTTCTTATTCTTGCTATTGCTTCTTTTTCTGAAATGAATGCAAATTTACAGAATATTACTCAGTTGGAATTGCAAATTCAAGCTGCTTTAAAGCGAATTTACCCAAGAAATCCTATTGTTGTTAAAGCTGTAGCCAATCCAGCAAACGCAAATGATTTAAAAACTTTATCTATAAAAATTGAAAACATAAGAGAAGGGCTGTTCTCCATAGACATTTTTACAATTATCTTTCAGAGCCCGAAAATCGACTATAATGCACTGAAAAAAAATAGCTTGAGGCTAATAAGCTCAAGCTCATATAAAGCAAATGTATTCCTTTCACCCCAAGCTTTAGAGAATTATATTCGTGATAAAGCGAAATCTTTAGAAAGAAAAAATGTAAAAGTATCGGTTAAGCTCAGCTCACCTTTTGTTGAAGCAACTTATGACGTTCCTACATCCTCAATCAGCAAAGAGAGTCAAAATGTTTTAGCAAAATTTATAACGAAAAGTCTTAATGGCTATGCCGCTTTTACGTTTAATATAAGGAATAATCTCTTGTCTGCTTTTTCTACAAAAGTAATTTTAAACCACTTTCTATTGCCTTCTCAAGTATTAAAATACTTTACATCGAAGCATAACCCATTCGAGGAGGTTCCGCAAATTTATCCTTTTAGCTATAGATTAAGCAACGTTACTGTCCAAAAAAACTACTTGCATTTATCGAATTAAGATTAGTGGAGATACGCAAGGAGGGGGCATGATTTGTTAAGGTTGAAAATGGCTAGCAAACATCAAATAATAAATGGAGATAGCAGATTAATGTCTGAGCTGGAAGACTGCTCTGTTCATTTGATTGTTACCTCGCCACCCTATTGGCAGTTAAAAGATTACGGAATTGAAAATCAGATTGGCTTCGACCATAGTTATGAGGACTATATAAACAACTTAAATTTAGTTTGGAAAGAATGCTATCGGACACTTCATAATGGATGCAGGCTTTGCGTAAACATTGGCGACCAATTTGCAAGAGCTGTGTATTATGGACGTTACAAAGTTATTCCGATTAGAGAAGAGATAATAAAATTTTGCGAGACGATTGGCTTTGATTATATGGGGGCAATTATTTGGCAAAAAATCACGACCTCCAACACCAGCGGAGGAGGCGTGCATATGGGTTCTTACCCATATCCCCGAAATGGAATTTTAAAGCTTGACTACGAATTTATTTTAATTTTCAAAAAACTTGGCGAAGCTCCAAAGCCAACTCCAAAGCAAAAAGAAGAATCAAAGATGACTGCAGATGAATGGAATACTTTTTTTGCCGGGCATTGGAATTTCCCCGGCGCTAGACAAGAGGGACACATAGCGATGTTTCCAGAAGAGCTGCCAAGAAGATTAATAAAAATGTTTTCTTTTCTTGGAGAAACAGTTCTTGATCCTTTCCTTGGAAGTGGAACAAGTTCTCTTGCTGCAAAAAATTGCAAGCGAAACTCTGTCGGCTATGAAATAAATCCCGATTTTATTCCAGTTATTAAAAGAAAATTGAATACAGAGCAAGCTGATTTAATTGGAACTGAATACATTTTCACTAAACAAAAAAAGCATAACCTTGATTTCCAAAGCAAAATTGCTAAATTGCCTTATATTTTTAAAGATCCTCATAAATTTGATAAAAAAATTGATATAAAAACTCTGCACTTTGGTTCGAAAATTGATGCTAGCTCCGGCAAGAAAAGCGCTAATCTATTTTCTATTAATAGAATTATTAATGCAGAAACAATGCTACTTGACAACGGTTTGAAAATTCGTTTGCTTGGTGTTAAAGAAGATATAGCAAAAAGTAAGGAAGCGATAGAATACCTCAAAAGCAAAACACAAGGGAAAAAAGTATTTTTGAAGTATGATGAACATAAATATGATGAACATAACAATTTGCTATGCTACTTATATCTCGAAAATAAAACATTTATTAACGCGCATTTAATAAAAAATAATTTGGTTTTACTTGATAACACTATTAGTTTTAAATACAAAGCAAAGTTTTTAAATATGCTTAAGGAGCAAAATGGCTAAATAGTGGATTTTAAATAGCGTAATGAACCGCTTTCAACTAAATTATAAAAGAAATGTTGGTCCAACATCAGAATCAATTAGAAATTGCGCACCAAAAACTGTTGATGAATGGCAAGAATACTACTTTAAAAACGTTAGATCGAAAGAACATCTTGAAGACCTTGGGAAAAAACTATATATAAAAATTACAGAAGTTATTCAATCTGAAATACTTGAGATAACAGAGCAAGATTGTATTGCATACATTATTCAACTTGTAATAAATAGAACTTACGATGGATATGTTACTGAAATACAAACTATTTATGGACAGCTGCAAACAATATTAGACCTAAAAATTCAGGCTGCACCTGACGATTGGGACAGGCTTTTCAATGTTGATTTCTTTATTAAAATTAATGATAAATACATTGGCTTGCAGATTAAACCCGTAAACTCTGGAATTCAAATACCTCAAATTTATAAAGAGTATGGCATACAGGCTGAATCACATAAAAAGTTTACAAAAAAATACGGTGGAGAAGTCTTTTATCTTTTTTCAGAAAAAATTGGAAATGCTAAAGAAATAAAGAACAAGGAGGTTATTGAAGAAATTAAAGAAGAAATAGCACGCTTAAAAAACTAAAAAAGCTTTGGGTTATTCCCAAATTTTTGAGAAAATTTAGGAATAACCCAGAAATACTATTAAACATTAATAATTTTCTTTTTCTCGGCTAACATTTTTTCATAGTCTTTCGAAAATGCTTCTATTCCGGCGTCTGTCAATGGATGCTTTAAGGATTGCATAATCACCTTGTATGGCACGGTTGCAATATGGGCGCCAGCTTTAGCAGCTTCAATTATATGCAGTGGATGGCGGATCGAGGCTGCAATAATCTCCGAAGAATAGGCATGCAGATCCCAAATATCGCATATATCTTGAAGAACCTCGCTGCTATTTGAAGAAATATCGTCTAAACGACCCATAAAAAGCGACACATAGCTCGCTCCTGCATTGTTTGCGGCAATCGCCTGAGTGGTGCTAAAAATTAAAGTAACGTTGCTCGGAATTCCCTTTTTTGCAAGTTCATAAACAGCCATTAAACCCTCTGGAATCATCGGTATTTTAATAGTTGCCTCTGGAAACCAAGACACAATTTCTTCCGCCTCGCGAAGCATTCCCTCGCAATTTGTTGAATTTACTTCGACTGAAAGATGTCCCCCGATAAGCGAATGAATCTCCAATATTCTTTTTTTGACATCTACTTTTGGATCCTCTTTTGCTAAAAGAGAGGGATTTGTTGTAACGCCACTAACAAAACCCAATTTTGCAGCATACTCAATATGCTCGATGTTTGCTGTATCAATGTAAATTTCCATCATTTCCCTTTATTAAAAAAACAATCTTACAAAATTAATGATTTTCCTCAATATAAGCTGAATTTCTTAGTTTTTTATCAGCACCGTGTCGCATGCCAAAACAATGAATATCTAATAACATTTTGCCCCGCGCTTTTGATTTCAAATACTTGAATAAGAATCAACATCAATTTTAATTTTTACTGTGGACATTTTAAATTTTTTCTTAAATTCTCCAAAAGCATAATCTAAAACTAATTTTAATTTTCTTGAATTCGCATCATACTTTTTGATATTTTTAATGATTACAAACCTTCGATACTGATTTCTTATTTTATAAACTATTGGGACAAGGCAACCCATTGATATTATTGCTTTTTCATTTTTAGGGAGAATTTTTGCAAAGAACTCAGCTTGCTCTTGCACTAAATCTTCATCTTTTGAGTAAAACTCGATAATTACAAACCTTGAAAATGGAGGATAAAGCGCATTTTCTCTATTTTTTAATTCATTTTCGTAAAATGCAAAATAATTATTTTGAGCTGCAAAATCAATAGCAGCATTCTTTGGGTGGTAGCTTTGAATAAAAACATTTCCTTTGCGCTCAGCACTTCTGCCTGCTCGCCCAGACACTTGCGTTATTAGTTGGAAAGTCCTTTCAGATGAACGAAAATCTGGAATAAAAAGTTGCAAATCCGCATTTACAACTCCAACTAAACTAACTCGAGCAAAATCCAAGCCCTTTGCCACCATTTGAGTTCCGATCATAATATCAATTTCTCCCTCTTGAAATTGTTTTAGAATTTTACGAAAAGAGCCTTTTGCCGATGTTGTGTCCAAATCGACACGCGCAATTTTTGGCTTGATTTCTAAATCTTTGAGAATCTCTTCGAGTTCTAATTCTATTCTTTGAGTGCCAAAGCCAATTTCTTTATAACGAGCAGAGCCACAAATCGGGCAGATAGCAGAAAATTTTTCCGTCAATCCACAGTAATGGCATCTAAGCTGGTTTTTATGGATATGATAAGTTAAAGTAACTGAACATTCGCGGCAGCTTGGGACAAAGCCGCAGTCAGCACACTCAACAATGGGCGCAAATCCCCTTCTATTTTGAAAAAGAATAATACCTTCTTTTTTTTCCAAGCTCAATTTCACGGCATCAATCAAATCATCAGAAAAAGATTTTTGCAACTTCTTTTGTGTTCTTGCAATGGCTAGATCAATTACTGAAATCGCCGGCAATTTTGCTCCATCAGCTCTTTTTTCAATTTTTTGCAAGTCATATTTACCAGATTTAGCATTGAACATACTTTCGATTGAAGGGGTTGCCGAGCCAAGAATAATTGGAACATTCTCAATTTTTGCCCTCATCACCGCCAGATCTCGCCCTTGATAACGGGGCTGCTGTTCGTCCTGCTTATAGCTTGTTTCATGCTCCTCGTCTACTATAATAAGCCCAAGATTTTTTATTGGCGCAAAAACTGCTGACCTTGCGCCTATCACGATTCTGCTTTTCCCTTTGTAAATATTTTGCCAAGAATCAAATCGCTCCCCTTGACTTAATTTGCTATGCAGAACCGCGATTTCCACTTTGAAATTATGCTTAAATCTGTCTATGAGCTGTGGAGTAAGTGAAATTTCCGGAACAAGCAATAGTGCGTTTTTTCCATGCTTAATCACATAATCAATAGCGCGCATATAAACTAATGTTTTGCCGCTCCCAGTAACTCCATAAAGTAAAATCGCTTTGATTTCGTTTTTACGTATCCTGTTTATTATAAAGTCAGTTGCGCTTTGCTGCTCTTCTGTGAGTTCCAGCTCCAATTCGTTTTTTTCACTTAAACTTTCGCTTTGCTTCGAACTCAAATTTCTATCTACTCTAATTTGAATTTCTTCAATATAAGACTTGTTTTTTAAGGAATTTATGATTGAAGCACTTGTTTTGGTTTCTCTAAGAATTTGGGTTAATAAAATCGGCTCATCTTCACTTTGCTTTGCTAAATAAAGATAGGAAAGAACGAGAGATTGCTTGGCAGATTTTTTGTCCAATTCGTCCATAACCTGCTGCAATAAAAGCTCGTCCTTATAGATTTTCTCCGCAATTTGGTATGCCTTTTGAAATTTTTCCTTAACCGTCTTTTTTAGCACCTTTGAGCATTTTATTATTCCGCTTAACTGCATGCTTTCTAATTGGATAGAAATATTTTCTGAATTAAGCTCTTTTTTTAAGAAATCAACAGTTATAGCAGAATTACTATTTAGTAAAAGGTTATACAGGGCAGCTCGCTTGGGTGCGTATTTTTTCAACTTTTCATATTCATCAAATGAGAGCGCCTTCTCGATTTCCACTTTCATAACGCTTTGTGGCGACATTCCAACTGGCAATGCAGCTTTTAAAGCCTCACCCCAACTGCAATAATAATAATCAGACAGCCACTTGGTTAAGTTTAAAAGGGATTGGCTAAAAATCGCTTCATCATCAAAAATTTCAATTATTCTTTTAATTCCTTTTATACTTTCTTGCCCGCTTTCTTCTACAATCACACCGGTTAAGTATCTATTTTGCAAGGGAACTAATACTCTTTTTCCTATTAAATCTTGATTCCCCATTTCTTTGGGAACGCAATAAGTGAACAGCGTTTGTGCTGGGATTGGGAGTGCAACTTTGACGAACTTATCCATTAATACTTATTTTTATAATTTTTATTATTCTATTATGCAAATTTTTGTTAAATTAAGAAAAAAAAAGTTTATTTTAAAAGAATAGGTATTAAAATGAATAGTTTATTAAAATGCTTTTTTATGGCTCTGTCATTATCACTTTTCTTAACGTTAATGAATTCAAACACATATGTTGTTTATGCTCAAGAAAATGAAAGTAGCTCCTCTTACGATGACGATGATGACGACATTCCAGAACGGCTCCGCTTTTATAAAGAACAGTATGAAGAAACTTACAATTATACCTTTGAAATTGTTTGGTCAGCAATAAAGCAGGCAATTGAGGACAATGACTGCCTTTTAGAGCAAGAATCTTCACCGCGGCAGGTAGAAGGATTGTATAGAGGTGTAATGAAATCTAATATGTGCGTTTTTGTAGAGAGCAGTGACTCCACAGTGAGACTGCTTCATCATTATAGCTATCATGTCCCTACAATTTATGGTGCAAAATGGATAAATGGACGCATCCAGTATAAATTCAATATCCGAGAGCAAGAAGACGGCTCTTGCAAAATTGTTTTAAAAACAGAAATGAGCGGCTTTGAAGATAAAGTTACTTCGCAAGTGCATTTTTGGAAATCAAACGGTTTGCTTGAAATGGCTATATTAGAGCGTATTAAAAATATTCTTGAAGAGCAAAACTAAAATATGTTCAAACTTTTATCTCACACAGCTGACATTCGCATACTTGCAAGGGCAGAATCATTAGAAGAGCTTTTTGAATCTGCTCTTGAAGGTTTATGCAATGTGATTTGTGAAGATTTTGAGAGCATAAAAAACTCGGCGCAAAAACTCCCCAGTTTTGCTGTTCCTATTGAAACATCTTCTTTTGACCTCTCGTCTCTACTTATAGATTTTCTTTCTGATTGTCTTTCTTATATGCACCTTAATAATTCAATTTTATTTAAGTTAAGTGAAATAGATTTAAAATCAAATTCAATAAAAGCTATCGTTTCCGGCCTAAAAGTTGAAAGCTTTGATAATGACGTAAAAGCAGTAACTTATCATGACGCAAATATTACAAAGGATAAAAATAAAATGTATGAAGTAACAATTACTTTGGATATTTAAGCACTTTTTTTGAAATGCAAAACGAAATAAAAGACAGTCCAAAAACAAAAAAAAGTAGGAAGCAATTAGTTATATATCTAATTATAATAACTGCAATGCTTTATTTTATTATATTTGATAATTATGGATTAATTAAAAGATTTTCTATACAAAAGGAAAATGAGCAAAAACGGACAGATATCCTGAATGAAATTAAAGTTAAGGATTCTTTAAAAAGAGAAATGCATAAAACTGAATTTGACAGTAACGAAATTGAGCGAATAGCAAGAGAAAAATACGGTATGATAAAACAGGGAGAAAAAGTAATTGTTTTTGAGTAAATTTATTAAATTCATATTAAATCTAATAAACTGAAATGAAAAAAGTATTAATTATTCTAAGCGTTTTGCTTGCTTTTTCTGTAAAAGCTGATTGCCAAGTAGTAACAGATGTAAACGCAATGCCAAGCGAGGTAAAAAGCAAAATAACAAATTTTTTCGAGTATTTGATGGCTGACACCGTTGACTTCGCTTTCCATAAACTATTAAAGGGAAGTCCGATTTCAGAGCGCAATGCTCAACTGACTAATTTAATTGAGCAAACTAAAAAGTCTTTTGATGTATACGGAATGATTAAGGGCTATGAATTTGTAAACATTGAAAGGGTTGCTAAATCGCTTGTTCGCATTAGATATATTAGCCTGCATAAAGATTTTCCCTTGCGTTGGATTTTCACTTTCTATAAGACAGAGGACCGCGATTGGATTATCATTAATATAAAATTCGACGACTTAACTGAATATTTTTTTAAAGACGAATAGCAAAGACCACTAAAAATGAAAAAATTGAAAATCATAGTAAAGGGCTTTGTTCAAGGGGTGGGCTTTCGATATTACGTTTATCGAAATGCCCAATCGCTTGGCTTATTGGGATATGTGAAGAATCTTGCAACAGGGGCGGTCGAGATATTTTTAGAAGGGGAAGAGCAAAAAGTTGAGGAAATGATTTCGATAGTAAAGCAAGGTCCCTCACGCTCGCGAGTCAATTCTATTGAATTAGAATACGGCGATTTTAATGAAAATTTTTTCGATTTTAGCATAAGATAAGTTAATATGTAATCAATGCAATCTCCCCCTTATATTTCTACCCCTTACATTGTTGGCACCAATAACTTCACCATAGTCCCATAGCTTTCTTGACTTTCTATTTGAATTTGCACTCCCATCTCATCAACCAATTTTTTTACTGTAGCCATGCCCAAACCAACAGTTTGCTCATTGTTAGTTGGTGTTGGACTTAATTGAGCATATTTGTTGAAAATATTTTTCAAATCCTCTTCATTCATACCAACTCCCTGATCTTTAATCTCTACACGTATAAATTTTTTTCTATCAAAAATCTCAGTGCTTGTGATAGAAATAGATCTATAAAAACTTGAGTATTTTATTGCGTTGGAAATCAAATGCTTAAAAACGACCTCCATCTTCTCTTTTACTGCGAGTGCGTGTGTGGTTTTACTTAAATCTGTTTCGTGCTCAACAATTAATCGTTTTGCTTTAATATCAGCTTCGAAATCCTTAATAACTTTTCCAATTAACATATTGATATTAAAAGACTCAGCGATGGAAGGGAAATTCCCTTCTTCCAAATTATAAAGGTAAAGGAAGTCGTTTACAATAGAGGAAACCGCTTTTATTTCACTATCAATCTGCTGAGTTAATCGCTTTAAATCACTGGAATTTGTGTTTTTCGAGTCGAAAATTTTTATAAGATCGTTGTAACCTTTTATTAGATTTAATGGATTCATCAAATGGTTGGAACTAATTGTAAAAAAGCCATTCCTTTCCTCGATCAAGTTTTTCAACTGTTTGTTTTGCATTAAAATAGTTTCTTTAGAACGTTTAAGATCGAGATGCGTTTTGACTCTTGCAAGGGTTTCTTGCTTATTTGCTGGCTTTATTATATAATCAACTGCGCCAAGCTCAAATCCTTTGATCACATTGTCTGTGTTTTTCATTGAGGTTAGAAAAATCACTGGAATTTCAGTTGTTTCTGACTGGCTTTTCAGCTGTCTGCAAACCTCAAAACCATCAATATTAGGCATTACCAAATCCAGCAAAATCAGATCTGGAATAGTCCTTTTTGCTATCTCCAAACCTTTGCGCCCGTCTATCGAAAGTGAAATTTCATAGCCAGCCTCAACTAAAATATTACCAGCAACTTGCAAATTGCTTTCTAAATCATCAATAACAAGAATTAAGGGTTTTTCTCTCATTCTTCTTCACTTATTATATTTTTAATATCATTTACTAAAATTGGAAAATAGTCTAAATAATTATTTAGCTGAACAATATCCATCATTTTAAGTTTTTCTAACATATTGTCCGCATAAGAGCTTAAATTCTCGCAATCATATTTTTGAGAAATATTTTTTAATTCCTTTGCAAATTTAGCAATATCTCCCAATATTAATGTTTCGGATAATTCAGCACATTTTTCAATAAAATTTTCTTCTAAATCATTTATCATTAAAGCTAAATCCTCAAAACGTTTATTACTCAAAGAATCTTTATTTACCTGAAATAGCTTGCTTCTTAATTTTTCTGTGCGCTCAATTATATTTACC
>JAAYJM010000117.1 GCA_012522895.1 Ignavibacteria bacterium | reverse complement strand
GCTAATTACGAATAAGGGTGTTAACCCTGTTCCAATGTTTTCTTGTTTGTTGTTTTATTTTGTTGTTCATCATTACGTTGGCTGCTTTGTATGCATAGGATAAAAAATTGCCCCAATCGTATCTATCTGTTTTTTTGAATTGAATAGACTTTTTATCAAACTTCCAGACTCTACGCCTGTTCGCACCAATGTATGTGAACTTTTTAAAAATTCGTCGTTTAAATATTGTTCCTCTGGTCTTATTCCTAATGTGTTGAGCAAAAAATTTAGAACGGTAAATGTATCGTTTCATTTTTCTGTAATAACCAGATAGGCTTGCTGATTTGAGAAAAACAGTTTCTCCATCAAATTCAAAACCAAGGTAAATCAGGTTTTTGTTCCAGTTAATAGATTCTTTAAACTCTTGACCACATTTTAATTTGTCCTGTTCTCGTTTGAAATGAAATATCTGTGTTTTTTCAGGTTGAATTTGCAGGTGACTTTCTTCAATGGATGAGCTCATCAAATTTATTATGTCTCGCTTGTGTTCTAGTGGAGCCACAACAACCATGTCGTCGGAGTAGCGGCTATATAAACCACCAATTGATGTGATAAAGTCATTAATCTTTTTGTCGAAGTCGAGCATGTAAATATTTGCCAACACCGAGCTGATAGGTGAGCCCTGTGGGATACCAAAGTTTCGAGTTATGGTCTTGCCGTCTTTTTTGATGTACCTTTTATTACGAACCAACTTGCCTTTTACCTTGAGGAAATCTTTTTTCGAGCAAAAGGCGACAGCCCCCTGGTTTCGTAAAAATCTGATTTTAGTTACTTTTTTCTTTTTTCGAGGACCATGTATCCCATCTTTATTTTTATTCTGTGTAATTATTTGGTTTTTAAATGTTTCGAACAAATCGATGATGTCAACATAAGCATAACGCGTAATATTTTTATAAATATTAAAGTGGTCTGGAGGTAGTTTATCGTCTTTTAAAAACTTTTGCTGATTTTGATTCTGTTCTTCAGTCTTTAAAAGTTCCAGCCACTTTTCTTTTAATTTATTGTGATTGAGCTTGTCAAAAAACCTTTTTATATCAAAAGTAATCGTCACAAATTCCTTCTTCGGGTATGCATGAATAAACTCAAATACATCATTAGCGAAATCAATATTGCATTTATTTTTTCCTTTTTGTGTTTTCTTTGTGCATGTAATAGTACGGTAGGCAGTGGCAACATCGGGAATTTTGAGTTTGACTATTTTTTGCTCATAAAGTTCGCCAAGTTTTTGAGCATAGTAACTGAATATTAGAGAGTCGAGGTGTGAGGCATAATACAATTCACGGCGTTTGTCATCACGAATTCTATTTTTTTGTTTACCATCTTCTGATTTAACCATTAAAGTTCCATCCGCTTTGCTGTAAGATTTTCTGAACCTTCTGACTTTAGAAGTTTTGTGAATGAATGGTAAAAAAGCATGCCTGGCAATTTTATCCGGATTGGTAATATAGGGTTGAATCCATTTATATCTCTCGTGATACTTTGGTGGGATACCAATATGAGGATACCCCTTAATTTTAAACCAATTCTTTTTATTATTTACTGCCATAAGAAAGTAAAAAAAGCGGTGAAGGACAGCTACGAGGCAGTGCTAAAGAAGTACACATGCTCTTTACGACGCTAATACCAAAGGGCACTAACGACGCCTCAATTCTAGCTGGGTTAATATTTGTCTTATCTTTATGTATAAATTTCAAAAGTATGAAACTAACAAAATCAAAG
>JAAYJM010000010.1 GCA_012522895.1 Ignavibacteria bacterium | reverse complement strand
GACTATGACGTAGACGGTACTGCAAGTGCTTCAATGCTACTCGAATTTTTAAAAGAAATTGGAGGAAAGGTCGATTACTATATTCCAGATAGATTCATAGACGGCTATGGTATTCCGCGCATAAGTATCAATAAAGCAAAGGCAATTAACACAAAATTACTAATCACAGTTGACCTCGGCATAACCTCTTACGAAGCACTTGAATACGCTGCAAGTCGCGGAATAGAAACAATTATTTGCGACCACCATGAGCCAGGCGAGTCCTTGCCTATTGCACTCGCTATTTTAGATCCACTAAAAGCAAATTGTAAATACCCTTTTAAAAACCTCGCAGCCTGCGGCGTTACTTTTAAATTAGTTCAAGCCCTTGCGAAAAAGCTTGCTATCCCCGATGTTGCTTACTCTTATCTTGACTATGTTGCCATAGCCTCGGCAGCCGATATGGTGCCTTTGGTGAATGAAAATAGAATCCTTTCTCATTTCGGTTTAAAGCAACTTAATGAAAAACCGCGTCCCGGAGTAAAAGGGCTTTTGGAATGCACTAATTTGAAAATTGGAAATATAAGTGCGTTAAATATTATATATTCCTTAGCTCCTTTGATTAATGCAGCTGGACGACTTGGAGATGCAAGTCGCGCTGTAGAAATGATGACTCAAAAAAATGAACTTAGCGCTTTCCGTATTGCGCAAGAGCTTGAGCAAGAAAACAGGAGGAGACGCATATTTGACGAAAAAACTTTTGAAGAAGCGATTCCTATGGCAAATAAATTGCTTAAAAACTCGCAAAGACGCTCCCTTGTTATTCATTCACCGGATTGGCACGCTGGGGTGATTGGAATTGTTGCCTCCCGTTTAGTTGATAAATACCACCTTCCCTCAGTAGTTTTAACTACTATGGACGGCTTAGCCAAAGGTTCTGCAAGGAGTATTTCAAAATTTGATATTTATAAAGCTTTGAAACAATGCTCGGAGCTTCTTATCGAATTTGGAGGGCACAAACACGCGGCTGGTATCACATTAGAAGAAAGCAATGTCCCAATTTTACGTGAAAAATTAGATGAGATTGCAAGAGAAAAAATAAGCGCGGACATGATTGAAAATGAACAGTTTGTTGATGCTGAACTTGATTTAAACGAACTTTCTCCAAACTTTATTCAAATATTGAGAAAATTTGCTCCTTTTGGGTATGAAAATTTTAAACCAACCTTTCTTTCAAGGGGAGTTATTTCTTCAAATGGCTTTAAAATTGTTGGCAATAATCACATAAAGTTTCGTGCTTTGCAATCTAATTTTGCCATTGATGCCATTGGATATAATTTATTAAGCAAAGCTCATTACTGCTCCGACAAAAAACCTTTCACAATTATTTACCATCTTGAAGAAACGAATTTCTTTGGTCATTCAAATATTCAATTAAGATTAAAAGACATAGCTGGCAACGACTTTCCCGTTAGCTAAGAATGGCTTTTGTTTATTTTATACGCAATAATTCCATTTTAAAAATAAAAAAAAGCCGCTGATATTAAGTTTATCAACGGCTTTTTAATATAAAGTGTTTTTACTTATTTATCTTCTTGTATCTTCGTCTACAAAAGCACCTTTCAGGGCTTTTGTAATCTTTTGTCCAATTTCCTCGCCCACAATTCGCTTGATATTGTCCTCGCTCTTCATATACTCAGAAATTGCAGTTTCAACTCTCGCTTTAACCATTTCTTCGGTTTTTCCAACCAGGGCATTAGCTAAAATTCTAATGTCATGCTGCTGCACACGCAAGGCTTCGAGCTGACTTCGGTTTGCATCTTCCATTTTCTTTAACATTCTGTCCATACGCTCTTCTTCTTCTGTAAAAATTAGAGTGATAGCCAGTAGGGCAAGCATTGAGAATTCAAGGAAAATAGCGAGCAAAATAAAGGAGGGACGTGTCGCTGGAATAAACTTTAAACCACGAATACCGACAGCCACGATCAAGAATGCAGCACCGCCGTAAGCAAGACCTGTAACGTTGTTCGAATACTTTTCTGTAAAGTGGTGAGTCATATAAAGTGTTGTTCCTTTTAAAATCTGGAAATGATTTCTACGCCATAGCAAGCCGTTCTTTGTATCCACAATTTCTTTTACAAGGAAATCGGAGAAAAATTCTCTCATTCTTCCGTAAAGGTCGTTGTTTCTAAACTTAACAACGTCAATATTGTCGTCAAAAACATCGTCGAAATTCAAAGCATTTTTAGAAGAAGAAACCTCATCGGTTGTAGTTCTATCCCAAACTGTTCTAAAAGCTCTTTCTACGTCTGCTGGCTCTTTATCGGCAAACAAATGGTCTGGCATTGTAAGCAAATCGACAATTTCATCTGGGAAACCGGTTTGTAGTCGGATTTTGATTTTTGTATTTTCAATTTGTCTATCGAAAAGCATTGCCATTAAGCCAATGCCTGGCGGAAGTAAAATTGTAACAAAAATAGAAAGAACAACAGCCAGAACCAGTGCCAAGATCCAGAACCCTATCCAAGGTTCAAGATAAATGGGGTGCTCTCCAAGCACCTCCGATTTCGCATAAAATTCGGTTGCGCCTTTCACATAGCCATGGGTTTCCATATTTCTTTCTACGAAAGTGAAGTCGAAAATATACTCACGATTGATATAATCTTTTAATTGAACAGCATCAAGGCTTTTAATTCCACTTAGTTCAGCAGCTTTATCTTGAGTAGCAGAGACCCAAATCAAGCCAGGCAATTTTACAAAAGCCATCTTTTCTAACTTTTCTCCACTAGGCTGAAAAAGAGGAACAACAAACTTAGCTACTCCCCAGGGTATAAAAGAATACTGTAGAAAGAAGAAAAAAGCTATCACTAATGCAGCAAATAAGAAAAAGTGCTGAAACTGAACTTTTGTGCTTCTTTTTGCTTCTGATTTAAATGATGATTTTGGCATTGTTGTTTTTCCTTTAGTTTTTTTATTCAAAATCTTTATTCTTATTCATTTATTAATAACTATCTATAAAATTTCAACTAAAACTAATTGTTAAAATGATACTTTTATAAAATATGAAATTACTTAATATTTTTTATAAAAAAAATAAAAAAATAATATTTTCAATTATTTTTAATCTTACTGCTTATTTTACTATGTTAATAAAACTTTAGCTCATTTATTTATAAAAATATGCATTTAATTGCAAAGCATTTTAT
>JAAYJM010000116.1 GCA_012522895.1 Ignavibacteria bacterium | reverse complement strand
CAGAAAAGTTGAATAAAAATCCATTCCTGCTTAATATATTGTAGTATTGCTTACGCTTGCTCTCGTCTCTATCGCCTTTGTGAGCTTCATCGAGAATGACATACCAATTTCCATCATTATCGTAATTTTTGAAATTTATTATATTTTCTTTTTGAACATCTGAAATTAAATCTGAACGATAATAATATACGTCTATAAAATAATCCTTAAAAGCTTCATTTGCTATTTTTCTTTCTGGTAATTCTTTTAGCTCGCGGGCAATTAATTCAAATCCTCTTTCCTGCCTTGAATATGTGTTGAATTCCTTAATATGAGTTTTAAGCTGCTCAATTAAATCCTGACGATGTGTCAGAAAAAGGATGTCGCAACTCGGAATTAATTCTCCTTTCATTAAATCTTGTAAAAGCTCTATTAACTTTATTAATACTATACTTTTACCGCTGCCAGTCGCCATCCAAAAGCACATTCGGTTAATAAAATTATAAGCTGGAAGTTTGCCATATTCCGCTTGAAAATATTCTTCAAGTATCTCATAAGCTTTACTGCTTTGGTCTGTGTATGCAAAATGTTTCTGTGCTTGCTCTTTTGTTAAAAAGCTATCATTATATTGATTTTTTGCAAGGGCAAGAAAGCTTTCTTTGATTTCTCTTATTTCTTTTTGCTGAAAATTGTTGTAATATTGGAACAAAACCTTTAAAGTTTGCTCAAGTGCTTCTTTTTGGTATGGATAAAGCGTTTTGCTTTCTGAAAATCTATCAAAGTTGATATTTTTCCATTGTTGCGGAATATTTTCTAATTCTATTTTATTTGTAATGCTATAAAGGTAACTGCTATCCATATTTACCACCAAATCAAAGGTTTAATTATCTTGTAATCAATATTATTCAAGTCGATTTTTGTTCCGTCTGTGAAAAGCACTTCATCTTGTTTGATTTGCTTAATGAATTTACCGAGCAGGTGGCTAAGTGTTTCGGGAATATCTATATTTTTATGTAGTTTTGTTAAATCTACTTTTATGCTTGTGCTTTCATCGTCAAGTTTTATAACTTCGTCTGCGAGCTTCAAATCTTTCAAGAATAGATATTGGCTATAAATATCTTTTACTGGCATTGCATTTTTGTCTTCGTATTTTACTTTATTTAGAACTTCTTCGTATTGCTCAAGTGAAAAGTATTTGAAGAAGCCGCCGCCTTGCCAGTTTAGATCTATTGTTAATTTAGGCTTTTTATCGCCAACAATCACGGTTTTCATTCTTTTTAAAACAACTGTTTCTATAAAGTCTCCCATTTCTATTCCAATCCATTTTCTACCCATCTTATGAGCTGCTGCTATTGTTGTTCCTGTTCCTAAAAAGAAATCAAGAACTAAATCTTTTTTTTCAGTAGAAGATTGGATTATTCTCCTTAACAAATTTTCTGGCTTCTGCGTATTGCTGTTTCCCCAATTTTCTCTCGTCATATTTTGAGTATACATCATTGAGTAAATATCATTCCATACATCACCTATGGATAGCAACGGCAAGCTTTCTATTTCTTTGTAATTCAAATTATTATTACTATCATATTTTAAAATAAAACACTTATCTTTGTCAATGTAGATATCTTGCCACCCCAGTTTTTTACAACTGCTTTGATTTACACCTATATTTTCTTCTTCATTTTCTTCTTCTTTTTTTCCCTTTAAAAGATCAATATTAACTCTCCACAACTTATTAAACTTTGGCTTATCATTGTATGTTAAATAAAAAATTGTATCATGCTGCCTTATCCAATTTGGTGCAACTGATTTTAACCCAGATGGGCTTGGACTAGTGTTCCATATTATTTCTCTTCTTAGTACAGTCGGATCGATGTTATTTATTAGCAATCTTCCTAAATAATTACAATTATGATCTAAATGAATATAATAATTTGCAGATTTGCTTAATAAAAATTTACTTATTGAGTAGCGATTTTCCAGCATTGTTAACCAAGTTGAATCTTTAAAATTATCAATGTAGCTAAATCCAACTGATGATGTGTTAAATGGAGGATCAATATAAATTAAATCAACTTTATCTTGATACTTTAGTTTAAGTGTATTAATAGCTTGGTAATTATCACTTTTAATTAAATAGCCATCTATAACATCACTCAAATTATTATTTGAAGAAATTGCTTCTATCAATTCAGTTTTGAAAATATCATCAAAATATTTTGTATCTATATATAAATCTTCTATTAAAACTTCTTTGGTTAATGATACTCTGTCGAATTCTATTGGATAACCTGATATTTTATCATTGGTATTGACATCTTCTGTTTTATTTGGTATTGGGATATTGTTTTGCTTTGCAAATAATAATCTTTTTTCTTTATCTTTAAAGTATTTGACATAATTAACAGTAAATCTATCTTTTTTTAAGGAAACATCTTTTACATAAATTTTCTGTAAGGGCAATTTTAAAATTTCCCTAACAACTTCAACTAAATCGTTTCTAAGTTCTTCATTATTATTAACTTGTTCAATGATTTGATTTAGAAACTTTTCATAATAATTTAAATTTACTAACTTTTTTAATGTTTTAATTGATATAACATAATTAGAATTATACGAAAACTTTGGCTTATTCCATATTTTAACAAGCTCATCTTCAAACTGGCTAACAAGTTCAATAATATTGAAAGCAGCATCTTTCAAAGCTTTCATTTGTTTTAGCCGCT
>JAAYJM010000009.1 GCA_012522895.1 Ignavibacteria bacterium | reverse complement strand
CTGTAACTACTGCCACTTTTGAATTAAGTTGCGAAGCAAGTCCAAAAAATAATAAAAACAGCAATATTAATCTATTCATTTTTTTTATTTTGCATTTTTAATTAAAAAAAATATAATATACGTATTTTTTGAATAAATTTTATGAATAAATGAAAAAAAATCAATTATTAGAAAAACTATTTTCGCTTCATAGGTTTGGAATAAAGCCCGGTTTAGAACGAATTTCGCTTTTGCTTAATGAATTTGGGAATCCACAAAATCAATATAAAAAAATTCATATTGCTGGAACAAGTGGCAAAGGCACCGTCGCTTCCACTGTTGCGTCAATATTGCAAGAGAGCGGCTTTAAAGTAGGGCTTTACACATCGCCACACTTTCTTTCTTTTAACGAGAGGATAAAAGTAAATGGAGTAAATATTGATGACGAAAGCGTTTGCAAGTTAATTGAGAAAATGTTTGAGCTTGCAAAAGATTTTACTTTTTTCGATTTCACAACAGCCCTTGCCTTTATTTTTTTTGCAAGTCAAAATGTTGATTATGCTGTAGTGGAGGCTGGAATGGGAGGTCGTTTCGATTCTACAAACATTATTATTCCAGAGCTTTCTGTGATTACGCAAATTGATTTAGACCACCGGGAATATTTGGGCAACACAATAGAGGAAATTGCTTTTGAGAAGGCGGGCATTATAAAAGAAAATATAAAGTGCATCATTGCAGAGCAAAAGCATAATATTCATGATATTTTTAAACGAGTGGCAGCGGAAAAGCAGAGCAAGTTGATTCTTATTGAAGAGCGTTATTTTGCAAAAGAAATAAAATTCAATATGGATTTAAGCACTGAATTTACAGCACTTACTCCGACACGTGAATACCGCATCCACTCGCCTTTATCTGGAAAGCACCAAATAGGGAATCTACTTACAGCGATCGCAGCAATAGAGAATTTGTCATTCTGAACGCAGTGAAGAATCCAGAGAAGTTGTCAGCTATCGGTCATTGAGCGTAGTCGAAATGACCATTGTTCTATTCCAAGCAACAGCTAAGAATCCAGAAAATCCCCCCGACCCCCTTTTTCAAAGGGGGAGTTAGAATGACGCTGCCACTCTATGACCCCCGCTGGTGGGGGCAGGGAGTGGATCTTTATATATTGTAATCACTTAGGGCTTTTTATCTCCTTCCCAAATTCAAATGGGAAGGAGCTCCAACCCTACTGCTGCTTCTTCTTTATAAAAATTCTTTTAAAAACCTCTTTACCATTAATAAGAGAACCGCGACCATAAACGCCATTTGGATCTTGATCTACCCCTCGGTTAGATCCTAATATCTCAAACTGTTCTGGACAATATTTATCTAAAAAACTTATTGGAACACCCATCACGCCCTCATAATCATCCGGAATTGCAATCGTATACGGCACCTCTATTGCATCGTAATTGTCATATTTTTTGTATCCAATCCCCCTAATTTCCTTGTGTTTGCTGTATCTTATATTGTCTGCCATTGTCATTAATATTAAGGGCTTATGTCTTCTGCCATGATCAAGATTCGTAAACCATGCGGTGTTTCCCATTTTTTGTATTTCTCCATCAGATTTTATATATTCTTTTGCGCCTGAGTGAACACCTAACCACATTTCATTGTTTTTTAAAAGCGGAAAAACCTCCTTATATGTAATCGCATTCATACTTCCGATAATCAAAAATTGCTTTTCAGCCTCCACAATCCAAGCCAAAAATTCACGGAACAAAGAAAAAGGAGGGTTCGTGATTATCATATCCGCTTCGTCCCTCAGCTTTATTATTTCCTCGCTTCTAAAATCTCCGTCTCCTTGCAAATATTCCCATTCCAAATCATAAATATCAATTCTGCCATTCTGATTTTTATCCCTTGTCAAAGTAAAAATTTTTCCGTTTGTTTTTGTTTTATCGCTATCAAATTGCGGATCGCTTGTCTCAAACAAGGTAGGCTCATAGTCAAATTTAACGTTCTTGCTTTCTGGTGCATAACTTGTGCTAATCAATTTTTTCAGTCCTAACCGTTCAAAACTTTGTGCAAAATATTTAGTAAAGTTGCTCCATTCTGGATCATCGCAAGGCAGCAAAATTGTTTTTCCGCGGAATGTGTCTTTATCAAAATCCAAATAAGCATTCACTTCTTGTTCAATGTCGAAGTATTGCGTATAAAACTCGTCAAACTTTGCGTTTTTCGCTTTATTTAAATTTCTATTTTTCGACTCAGTATTTTCCATATTTTCCCTTAATTTTATTTTTCTACAAATATAGTAAAAATAAAAGAAAAAACATCTACTTCCGCAAGTTGAACTTTGGAAGGAGGGTGAAACAAGGGGTTGCAACCCCGATGTAGTGTAGCAGCGGCTTTCTTTCTCCCCCTTTGAAAAAAAGTGGGGGACACTGGACTGTTCTATGTTTCCCCCTAATCATAATTCTCCACTTTTGAAAAGTGGGCTTGGGGGATTGCTTGCTTCTCCGCTTAATTCCATATATCCTAAATAAAAAAAGGGAAATGTAATTTCCCTTTTATTTGTAGCGGGGATAGGACTTGAACCTATAACCTTCGGGTTATGAGCCCGACGAGCTACCATTTGCTCTACCCCGCGATATTTAAATACAAAATTAATAAAGATTTTTATAAAAAACAAATTTTTACTTGAAATATATTTAAAAACTGCATTTTTTCGTCATCTTTTGCTAAAATACAGTTAATTAAACGTTTAATTCAACATTTGCTTTGCTTTCTATTTTGCATCAATTTTTTAATGTGAGAAATTAAACTTTTTGTCTTTTATATTTTTTTTGTATCTTAAATTTTTTTTAATAAACATATTTATAAACTAATTTAGGAAAACTATGTTAAAAGGACATCCCAAAGGACTATTATCGGCGTCTTTAGCTAATATGGGTGAACGTTTTGGCTTCTACACAATGATGGCTATTTTAGTGCTTTTTTTGCAAGCTAAGTTCGGTTTGTCTGGGACTCACGCCGGAGTGATATACTCAATTTTCTACTTCTCAATTTATATTTTGGCTTTCGTTGGCGGTGTAATTGCTGATAAAACAAGGAATTACAAAGGAATCATTTTAATTGGACTTATCGTTATGGCAATTGGATACGGGCTTATCGCTTTCCCAACGCCAACCCCTGTTCCAAACAAAACACTATTCTTAATCATTTCCTGCGTTGGCTTATTCACCATTGCGTTTGGAAATGGATTATTTAAAGGGAATTTGCAAGCACTGGTTGGGCAGATGTATGATAACGAAACTTATGGAAAAGTAAGGGATTCTGGCTTTTCCTTGTTCTATATGTTCATTAATGTGGGCGCATTGTTTTCTCCACTAATTGCTATTATGTTAAGGAATGGCTGGCTCGGCTCTCACGGCTTTGAATACAACGCAAGTTTGCCAGAGCTTTGCCACGCTTTTTTGGAAAAAACTATTACTCCCGAAGCACAAGAAAAACTACTCGCACTTGCTAATGAAGTGAGCCGCGGAGCTGTTGTTAGCGATTTGAACCTTTTTGTAAATAGCTATTTAGACGTTTTTACAAGAGGATTTCATCTCGCTTTTGCCATTGCAATCGGGGCTATGCTTGTTTCCTTAGTTATTTATTTAGTGAATAAGAAAAAGTTTCCAGACCCATCAGTAAAAGCTCAAAAGCAAGCTGGCGAGCTTGACAAAGCAGAAGTCGCTATGGAAGCAAAAGAAGTAAAGCAGCGTTTGTATGCACTTTTAGCAGTATTTGGAGTGGTGATATTCTTCTGGTTCTCCTTCCATCAAAATGGTTTAACCTTGACATACTTTGCAAAAGACTATACCGATTTGAGTATCCTGAGGATTAACCTTGGCTTTACTGTTATTCAAGGGGCGGAGATTTTCCAATCGATTAACCCCTTCTTCATCGTTACTTTGACGCCAATTATAATGGGACTTTTTGCCTGGCTTAGGTCGAGGAATATGGAGCCATCGACTCCGAAGAAAATTGCAATAGGTATGTTTATTGCGGCTCTCGCTTATTTGCTCATGACAATTGGTTCGCTCAATTTACCTTTAAAATCGGAAGTTATTGCGATGGGTGGCTTGCCAGACGCCGCAAGGGTAACGCCTTTCTTGCTTATCGGCACTTATTTTATATTAACAGTTGCTGAATTATTTATTAGTCCGCTTGGGATTTCCTTTGTTTCTAAAGTTGCTCCTCCGCAATATCAGGGGGTTATGCAAGGCGGCTGGCTTGGCGCGACTGCTATCGGGAATCAGCTATTATTCATTGGGGCTATTCTTTACGATTCGGTTCCGATTTGGCTAACTTGGAGTATGTTCGTTGCTTGCTGCTTGCTTTCAATGGGAACAATGCTTTTTATGGTTAAATGGTTAGAGCGTGTAGCAAAATAATTTTTTTACTGCATATTATTTAGGAAGCCATAGTGCAGCTTGTCTGTTCTATGGCTTTTTTTGTTTTAATAAATAACTTATAAATTAATCTTTTGACAATACAAAATGAATTTGATATGCTTGAAATAAATTTGCATTAAAAGGAAATAATATTTATATTAAAAACTCAAAAAAAGCAAAAAATAAAATGGAAGTAATCTGAATGAAGAGAAGAATATATAAGCAGGGGTAAGCCTGCTCTCACTCTGTATTTAGAAATTTTTTTAATTATTTTAAAGGAGTTCGATTAAAATTTAGTAATATTAGAATTAGCAGTAATAGAATAAAGAAGACTATATACAAAAAAACAATAAATAAACAAGCTGCCTTTTTTTGCAACATTTTAACTTTTCTAAGGCTATAAAAAATGATAAAAACCAAAAATATAGAAAATGGAATAAAACGTCTCAAAGAAAATACTGGGTTTTTTGGTAGAATTGAGTTGCTGCGTCAAAATCTACCATTAATTATTGATGTTTCGCATAATCCCGCTGGTGTGAAAGCACTCGTTGAAACTTTGGAATTGCATTTTCCAAACATAGAAAAATGGAATTTTGTCCTCGCCTGTATGGCAGACAAAGATATTTCTGCTATGCTAAAAGAAATAAAAAAGCTGTGCAATGAGCTGATTTGTTGCTCTCTAAAAATTGAACGCGCAGCAAGCGAGACCCTGCTTGAAGAAAAAGCAAAAGAAAACGGCTTTCCCGCCATAAAAAAATATGGGACGGTTAAAGATGCTTTGGATTACGCATTGCTCGAAGAAAAAGCTACTATTATCGCTGGCTCTTTCTATTTAATAGAAGAAGCCCTTGTTTTGTTAAAAGAAAAAAATTTTGCAGTCAATATTTAACGTCATTAATAAATTGCTAAAACTATGGATTGTGCAGAGATACTTAAAGAGATTAAAGAGCTAATTTTTGATGTCGAATCAAAAATTGAAGGCAAACATCGCAATGAATTCGATAAGCTATACGATTTGATAGAGGATTTGGAGGAGCATAATCGAGAAAGTGAAATGCAAAGCGAGTCGGCTTCAAATAGCGATGGCAGGCTTCGCCGAATGGAGGAGGCACTAAAAGCAAGCGAGGAGCATTTAAGATTAGTGGTTACAAACGCTAACGCCTTGATATTTATTATAGATAACAACGGGATAATTACTCTTTCCGAGGGTAAAGCATTAAATTTATTCAAAATTCACCCTAATCAAATTGTTGGGATTTCCATTTTCGATATTTACGATGATATTCCTAAAGTTAAAGCAGATATAAGGGAAGCCTTGAGCGGGCAGATGGTAAATTCAATTTTAAGCATACAAGATTACACTTTTGAAACCGTATACTCTCCAATAAAGGACGCAAAGGATAATGTTCACGGGATTGTTGCCATAGCAATAGACATAACAGAACGTATAAAATTAGGGAAGGAAAAAGAAAATTTAATACGGGATTTGCAGCTTTCAAACGAAAAAATTTATGATGACGCAAATAGATTGATAAGATTGAATGACGACTTAATCGTTTCGGAAGAGAAGCTGAAAAAAACTAACGAAGAAAAAGATAAATTTATTTCAATTATTTCTCACGATTTGCGCAGTCCTTTTGCGGGTATTCTTGGAATTAGCGAGGGACTTTTGGATTATTACGACCATTTATCGGAAGCAGAGATTAAAAATAAAATAGAACTACTTAACTCAACTTCTCAAAATTTATTGGAGTTATTAGAAAATCTTTTAGTTTGGGCAAAAGCCAATAGAGACCAAGTAGCTGTGAATAAAGTAAAAATTCCACTTTATAAAACTGTGCAAGCTAATATTGAACTCCTTATAAATAATGCGATTGAGAAAAGAATTACAATAAATAACGCCGTTCAAAGAAATATTTCCGTTTTTGCAGATGAGAATATGCTAAACACAGTTTTGCGAAATCTTATTTCGAACGCTATCAAATTTACTAATCTTGGAGGAGAAATTAATTTAGGCACCAATTGTGCTTTTGAAAAAAATAGAACAGAGATCTATGTTTGTGATAATGGGGTTGGCATTCCGACTGATGTCGTTGAAAATCTTTTTAATATAAATAGAAAATATACTTCCTTAGGCACAAACAAGGAAAAAGGAACAGGGCTTGGGCTTTTAATCTGCAAAGAAATGATTGAAAAGCAAAATGGTAGAATTTGGGTAGAAAGCAAAGTGGGGGAAGGGACTTGCTTTAAGTTCGAGCTAAATTCAGTAATAGAAGACAATGGCTTTTATGAAGACGAGG
>JAAYJM010000115.1 GCA_012522895.1 Ignavibacteria bacterium | reverse complement strand
GCCCGGTGTGTAGCTGACCTTGACCGTTTGCCCATGCTCGATTTTGTCTTTCAAATTTAAATATATGACATTTGGGCCCGAACCGAGAAGACAGCTAGTCACTAAATTTGCTTCGTCGTCTACTTCAACTGCAAAATCGTTTTGTGATCCGGCTGGGTTGGCCATGTTCCAATCGAAGGTCAGAATTATCTGGGTCCCGTCAGTTTTGGTTTCGGCTGAGGTTAAAACTGGGAAGTCCTGAGCTTGGAAACTGTGGTGTAAGCCAAAATCTGAAATATCTTCCGAAAAATAAAATTTACCCATAAGAATATTAAAGTCGTAATCTTCGCCGGTCTTAACATTTCGATCATAAATTCGATTATTTTGGGCATATTGAGGGGTGTCCTTGAAAATTTCCACAAAATGCTTGCCGCCTAAAATAACGGTTCCTTTGAAATTTATTTTTGCCTCAATTGGAGTACCACTCACAGCTGGTTCCGAAGGGTCCAATATCAGAGATATGGTTATGCCGTTTACGGTAATAGGCTCGGGTAAAGTGAAGTAATATTTTCTATGAGTTAAATTTAAAACGTTAAAGTCGCTAAAAGTTAAAAGTGGGCCACCATCTTCTGATTTTACACTTCCCGGTGCATAGCGGAGTTTTATTTCTTGGTCATATTTGATTGCTGTTTCTAGATTTAAATAGATGCTTTTTCTATCTATAGCTAAATCAGCACTTTTAATAGTGTGTGCTATTCCATCGGCTTCTAAAATAAAGCCGTCTGCCATAGGGTCAGAAGCCATATCTAAATCGAAAGTTAAACGAATGTTTTGGCCATCAATTGATGTTTGAGCTGACTGTAATTGGGGCTTAGGTGGTCGAACTTCGACTACATAGATTTCCAAATTATCGAAACGAATTGTAGAGCTAAAGCCTGAGGTGAGATTGAGGTAGGTATAATCACCAATGGCGTCTAAATCACTGGCTTTAAGCTCTCCGTCCACATAGACACTGTAGAGCTTTTTCTCTGTATCGACTAAAATTTTTATCTGATACCACTGCTCACTTGTATAGTCATCAAGCAGAGTCTGAACATTAGAATTATTTGAATCATTGACAATTAAAGACTCAAGCTTCCCATTTCTGAACTCCAGATCCAGAGCATCTGTCAATGTACCGTGAGACCCGGAACCTGTATGAAGGCGGAGTTCACCGTTTCTTGCATTTTGTTGCATGGGTTGAGCCAAGTATTCTATAGCGTAGAGTTTATCGCTTTGAGCAAAGCCTATTTCTAAAGGCATAGCTGCATCTGAAGTATAATTTGAACCAGAGGACATGGTGAGAAAGCGGCTGTCGTTGCTACCGCTATTTTCAATGATTTTCTGATTTGCCCAGCTCGACACTGAGTGGATAAATTTAAAGGGCAAGAGAAGATCCCCTGTATTGAAATTAGTGCTACCTACAGGATAACTTTCAAAATTTTCCCAATAATAATAATTAGCAGGTATAAAAAACGTGATAATATTGCTCAAATTATTAGCATCATCTTCTAAAACTCCATGAATATATTTAGGACCGAACCCCATACCTGTTATCTTTAGATCTATGCTTTGATCAGCTTTAATTGGTCCTATAGTTGTCCAGGAAGTTAAAATTTCGGTACTGGGCTTAGTAGCCGTATCTGTTACTAGGTAATAAAAAGAGCCATCTTTGTCTGATCTAAATTTAACAGTAGCTAGCATGGGCTCGGGCCGATGAATCATACCTGCATATAATTGGGGATTGCTGATTGGCTCAGCTTCAGCTGGTTCACTTGCCAGAGCTTCTATTCCACCTTCATTGGCAGGATAGTAATTGTTGCCTGGATCTGCAGGGTTTGCTAAAACCAGCATGGGCGTAAAGACCAAACTAGCTAAAAGCAGTGTGAAACCAAGCAAGGAAAGAAACATTCTCCTACTCATAGTCTTAACCTCCATTCGTATTTGAAACACTTGCCTATTGACTCTTCTTTCAAAAGAAACATTTGCCTATTGAGTCTTCTTTTTTAAAAATCTTTTGCTTATTGAGTCTTCTTTTCAACGAAACATTTGCCTACTGACTCTACTTTTCAATGAAACACTTGCCTATTGACTCTTCTTTTCAACGAAACATTTGCCTACTGAGTCTACTTTTCAACGAAACCTTTTGCTTTTTGACCATCGAGAATATTCAACTCTCTTTAGTTGCCAACTGAATCTAGACACCTATGATTTTGTATTTATCTATATTATAGCAAATTTATCAAAATAATACATCTCTTTTTATCATTCATGCAAAACCGGGACAGTCCCCGATTTGCATTGTGCAGCTTGATTTATAGAAACAACTAATTGCTTAACTTCCATTCACTGGCTTCTTAAATTGTCTAACTAGTTCCCGAAAAAGTACAATAAAAAAGCGAAGGTTCAGTTATAAACGTCCTGGACCTTTGCTTTTTTTATATGCTCTAGCCTATTTTCACT
>JAAYJM010000114.1 GCA_012522895.1 Ignavibacteria bacterium | reverse complement strand
TTTGAGTAAAAACAGCAATCAAAACATTCAGCTTAAAGCATATTTCATTAGCACTGGCTATAATAAAAATTTAGATTTTAATCACAATCTAAAATTTATTTTTAATAAAGATACAATTTTAGAAAAAGCATATAAAGGTGGTCAAAGATATTTTGAGCAATTTGATATAAGCCCGGTTTTTGTTTCAAGCGCTTATAACCTTTTTGAAATGAAGAGCTTCGGCTATCGCGATAAAGACAGAAGATTTATTTACCCAGATGACCTTGCTATTGATTTTTTTGAAATAGAGGCAAAAAGCTCTCCTTTTGCAAGAAATGGCAGCTCTTTTTTTAGAATCGAAGAACAAAACGATAATTTTAAATTATCTGTCCCGAGCTTTTCAAATGAAAAGATTTTTGCTATTGATTCAATTAATAAAAAAATTGCGATTTTAGAACAGGCCCAAAGCGGAACAACAATTTCAATATCAAGCAAAAGCGGTGAAAAGTGCTTTTCTTCTATCTCAATAAATGATAGTCTAAACTTTTCTAACCTTTCTGGAATTCATATTGGGACAGCAAAGGCAGATGATTACTCAAAAATTGAGTTCCTTAGCTTTTCAGATTTTGATGAAGCAGAAAATTATATTTAATCTGCCCCAAAAGGAACGGTAATTGCTATTTCTCTAAACAGCCAATCAATTACAAATAATTTTAAAAGCGCTATACTTGCTCTTGGCAGTAAGATAATTTCTCAATACCAAAATGGAGATGCTTTTTCTTTTGCTTGCATAAAGAGTGAAACAAGTCCGATTTTTGAGGATTTGCAAAGTTTTCTTTCCGGTTTTTATGAATTTCTTAGTCATAGCAATGGTAAATCTTTCTTGTTTGAAAAAGCGTTTGAAGAAAGCGAAAGCTTTGCCTTACAGCTAAATGATTATAATTCAATAGAAAAAGCCTCAATATATAAAGTGAATGAGTCGAGCATAAAAAATATTGAAAAAAATCCAGAATTGCTAATTATAACACACGAAAAATTTTCAGATTTTGCAAAAAAATACGCAGATTTCAGAGCAGAAAAAAGTTCATTAAGCTATGACATAGTTCAAGTTGAGGACATTTATAATGAATTTAATTTTGGAAAAAAATCTCCTCATTCCATAAAAGGTTATTTAAAATACTGTTATCAAAATAAATCGCCAGCTCCAAAATATGTAGTTCTCATTGGTGGTGCAAGTTGGGATGCACGCTTTATTTTGCCCAGTTCTTTTAAAAAAGACTACATTCCAAGCTATGGAAAGCCAGTAAGTGATTTTTGGTATAGCTTGCTCGAAGGCGATGATTATGTTCCAGAGCTTATTGTCGCAAGAATTCCCTTGCAAAGCGAGGAGCAAGGCGATATTTATTTAGAAAAGCTAAAAGAATACGAAAGAACAGATTATGCCCCTTGGCAAAAGGATTTCCTGCTTCTTGCCGGCGGCTCGAATGCCTTTGAACGAGCGAGTTTTCTTTCTTTAATGATTGATATTGCAAGGCTAATTGCGAATTCAAATCTTTGTGCTGACACAACTATCATTAATAAAAAAGATGGCTCGGCTGTTGCTGAAAATGAAGCAGGGGAGATTATTAGAAATGTCAACGGGGGCAAGCTTTGGACTATATTTTTTGGGCATGGCTCGGCAACTCTTTTAGATTTAGACGGTTGGCAAGCGGAGCGTTTAAATAATGCTGGACGCTATGGGCTTTTTTCTGCTTTTTCTTGCAATACTGGCGCTTTTGCAGAGCCAAACGTAGTTTCAAGGAATGAAGATTATTTATTTACTGCAAATCGCGGCTTTATTGCCGCAACAAGCTCTACTGGGGTGGGCTTCGTAGATATTCAATCGACACTGCTAAAAAGGACTATTGAGGAATTTATTGCGGGCGGGAATATAACTTATCTTGAAGCGATTAATAAAGCAAAAATTGGCTTATCGAAAAATTTGCAGCAAATCAACACAATTCTCCAATATAATTTCATCGGCGACCCCCTTGTTTCTATAAAAATAAGCGATAAGCCAAATCTTTATTTCGTGGAAAACAGCGTAGAAGTTAGAAATTTACGTAATGAAAAAATTATTGTTGAAAGCGATTCCGTTGTCCAAATCAGCGGAGTAATCTTCAATCAAGGCAGGCGCTTTGACGATAAAATTGACTTTCTTTTAATAAGAGAATATTCTGGCTTTGTCGATACTCTATTTATGGAGTTTCCTTCTTTTTGTCATTCAGATGCATTTACTTGCTTTTTGGATATAACGAATATGATTGGGATGCATAATTTTTGGATAATTATTGACCCAGAAAACAAAAGCCAATCCGAAGAGCTTGCAAACAAGATTTACAGCGGCACTTTCGAGGTGCTGAATACTGGATTGCTCCCGCTTGACCCACTTAACCTTTGGGACATATCTGCCAAAAATCCCGCTTTCAGATTCATTAATCCACTTGGAAATAATAGCGATTTCGAATATATTTTTAGAATCTGGGATAATCCAGACACAAGCTCAATTCCAATTTCACTTAGCGATAATAAAGACATTAAAATCCGCGAAAACTATATTGATTGGCAACCTTCAATTTCTTTAATGCAGAACGCTGCTTATTGGCTGGAAGCGACAGCTTTTATCCAGGGCATAAACGGAGAAAGCAAATCGCTTTTTCTTTCCTTTAGAGCTGACGATAACAATTCGACAGATGGCATTGCACATTGGCAAGTTTTCGGAAAAGACCAACTGGAGCAAGGCAGCATGCAAAACTTGTGCTTTTCAAAAATCAATGGAAATGACGCTTTAACGCTTGATTCCCTGTTTTTGTCTTATAAAATTGGTGCAGCCTCGGAATATTCCAAACGTTATATTGAAATAATTGTTGGAGATACAATTTACGCAATAACGCCTCCAACTCGCCGTGGCTTCAATGCACTAGTTCTGTCATCAGAAAATTTTTCTCCGAAGAATTTGAAACAGTTTGATACTTGGGGCAAGGGAACTAAATTAGAGCTTGACTCAACAGGAGTGGAGCTTGTCAGCTTTTTAAGGGATTCGATTGAAAAGGGAGATTATCTGCTGCTTGGCACTAGCGACGAATCGACTCGCCTTTTAACATATCATAAAAAATTAAATACAAGCGGCTCAGTTGATACTTTGCAAGCAGTTTTAAGGGAATATGGTTCGGTTCTAATTGATTCTATTGAGTTTGGCTCTACTTTCGTTTTAGTGGCAAGAAAAGGCTATCCAGAATTCGCAAAAGAACTTTGGAGCAAAGAGGGGGATAGCTGCCGACTTCAAGGGCGTTTTGTAAAGCATTTAAAAAATGGAACTTATGCCAGCCCAAATATTGGTCCAGCAAAAAATTGGCTTAGCCTGGGCAGTGCCATCCCAAGATCAGATGACAGCGTGTTAATAGAAATAATTGGCTTAAATAAAAATTCTTTTCCGACAAGTTTAAAAAAACTATATTTTAAAAATGAAAGTATTGATCTATCTGATATTTCAGCACTTGACTATCCTTATTTAAGATTAGTAATTCACTTAGAAAGAGAAAGTATTTTCGAAAATCCATATTTTAGCGGAATAAGGTGCAGTTTTGTTCCAACGCCAGAGCTTGCGATAGTGAAATCTCAAACAAAGCTTTCAGAAAACGAAGTTTTAAGAGCCGACGATCTTTCGATTTCATACCAAGTAGAAAATATTTCTAAAAGAGTAGGGTCAAGTCCCGCAAAATCAGTGCTTTCAAATATCTCAGTAGATGGAAAAAGTTTCTTTATTGAATCAAATTTTCCAGCTATTTTAAAAAGCGATAAAAATGAAATTGAATTTAATTTTGATAGCGAGCAGTTAATCGGAAAAATTGATGCTCTGTTTGAAGTCAATCCAGAAAATGAGTTGAGCGAGCTATATAGCTTTAACAATAGAGCTTTAAACAGCTATACTGTTTATGAAGATAGAACGAAGCCGCAAATCAAACTTTATATTGACGAGCAGGAAATTGAGGACGGCTCTTGCGTTCCAATACGCCCCAGCTTCAAAGTAGAGCTGTATGATAACTCGCGCCTTGCGATCCAGGGCGAGGACAATTTAAAAGTTCGCATTAATAGCAGAATGCAACTTGCTGATAATACAGAGGATTATACATTTTTAAGCAAAGGCAAAGACATTCCCTTGAAGGCAGTTCTGAGTTTTATCCCAGATACTTTAGACTGGGACGACAATGTGATTACGGTTTATGCAAGCGATGCAAGTGGAAATCGCGATACATTGCGTTTGACTGTCTTTTGCTCTTTGAATGGACTTGTCAAGGATTTGCTAAATTATCCAAATCCATTTGCAGCGCAAACCACTTTTTCTTTTCAAATAGAAGCCCCAAGTCAAGATAATATTGCAATAATTGACATTTATGATATTTTTGGACGGAAAATAAAGACAATTAGAAAAGCAGCGAAAGTTGGGGTAAACAATCTGCTTTGGGATGGTAAAAATGAAGAAGGGACACAAGTTGCAACAGGGGTATATTATTATATGCTGAAATTTGAAGGCAATACTTATTTTGAGCCTACAAGCTCGACTTTGCAAATAGTTAGGTAAATACAAAAAATTACTCCATGAGTCGCATTATGCCTTCAAGAACTAAATATTTTTTGTATTCAATATGAATTTTATTGTTAATTAATTTTGGAAAAATATATTTAGAGTAACCGCCGGTAATTATCCCTTTTATATTAGATGCTTTTTCCGTTTTGGAAAAATTGGATACGGCTTCTTTTACTCCCCCAATAATTGAAAAAAGAATGCCAGCAGAAATAGCATCATCGCTATTTTTTCCAATATGCTCAATGTCCCAGTTAGCTTTTACGTTTTTCAAGGCGTAAGTATTGATTGCAAGCGATTTTAATTGAGTGTAGGCGCCTGGAAAGATTACCCCGCCCTTGCAAATATAGTTTTTATCAACGAAATTAGTTGTAACAGCGGTTCCGCAATCTATTGTAAAAAAGGGCGCTTTCAAATATTTTAATGTAGCTATAAGCCCAAGTTTGCGGTCTTCTCCCATTCCGGTGGTTTGGCTAAAATCAATTCTTTTGCATTGATTAATTAGCTCGCCGGCTTCAACAGTCTCAAGGTTTTCAAAATGCGAAAGTGCCTTAAAAAGCAAAGATTTCTTTTTTTGATTAACAGAAGAAATAGTTGCGATAACAGTTTTATCAGAATATTTTTTAAAAAGCCGCCTAATTGGGCTTATCCAATTTTTTTTATATTCAAAAGAATAAAAGTTTTCATCAATAAATAGCTTTATTCTACTATTTCCAATATCTATTCCGGCGTAAATCATTTTGCAAAAGTTTCACTAATAAAATTGCTAATCTCTTCAACGTTAAGTATTTCGTCATATCGTCCTGTATCTATTACCGATTTTGGCATTCCAGCAATGGTGCAGGACTCGGGCGATTGGGCGATAATATACCCTCCCAGCTCATAGAGCTTCCCGAAAGCAACTTTCCCGTCATTTCCCATACCGGTCATCATAATGCCGAGTGCAGATTTCCCGTAAGCTTTAATCAAGGACTCGAACATATAATCAACTGATGGTTTAAAGAGACAGCAATCATCATCAAGAATTTCAATAGACAGTCTTTTTGTTACAGCAATTTGAAAGCCACCAGGGGCAATAAAAGCTGTTCCGGGAAAAAGTTTATCCCCGTTTTCAGCCTCTTTTACTTTTATTTTGCTTGACGCATCTAAGCGCTGCGCTAAAGACTGCGTAAATTTGGGTGGCATGTGCTGAACTATTAGAATGGGGACTGAAATATTTTCTGGTATTTTAGAAAGCAGTTCTAACAAAGTTTTTGGACCTCCAGTCGAAACGCCAATACCAATAATTCCTACGCTGCTTGCCTTTGGTCTTGGGCGCTTTTGAGTTAGCTTATCCTCGCTTTTCTTTTTCTTGGAATCGGCTTGACTTTCTATTGTAGAGTATTTTGGCATTGTCGAAGACATACGTCTTAAATGCCGCATTCTTGTTATTTGATTTTTTAAATTGTCATTTTTCCCAACCGCAAGAACTTTGCTTATAATTTCTTCTCGCAATGAGCCCATTTCTTGAAAAGCAGAACGCTTAGCAATAAAATCAACTGCTCCTTCGGAAAGTGCTTCAATTGTCGCATCAGCTCCCTCAGTAGTCAAAGTGCTAAGCATAAGAACTGGCGTGGGATATTTACTCATTATTTCTTTTAAAGCATCTATGCCATTCATAACAGGCATTTCGATGTCCATTGTTACCAGATCTGGCATTAGCTCTATTGTCTTTTCTACTGCTTCCTTTCCATTTTTTGCAGTATCAATTACCTCTATTTCTTCGTGATTTAAAAGTTTTACGATTGCTTGCCTCATAAAAAACGAGTCATCTACAACAAGGACTTTAACTTTATTCATATCAACTCAAGCAGTATTTTCAAATATTAACTTTTCAATTATTTACTATAAACAATGCTTTTGAAAGTATAATCCTTTCAACAAAAGATCTTTTTGATATTTTAAACGTCAATACAAAAAAATTATTTGAATTTTTAAGAACAAGATTTTTTTGATATAGCAAAAAGGAAAAGAACATTTTGTTATCTTCAATAAAAGTATAAAGATGTGGCAAATGAATAGCTATTCTGCAGCTGGGTTGGCAAGAGATTCTGGAAATTTGTTTACTTGTTTTTTAATAATTTTTTCTTGTTCTGGTAGAGGGAAAAAGCTTACTAAACGGGTTCTTATTACCGAAGGAATTTCACCAAGTTGAACGGAAGAAACGCCGTCCAACATAACTTGGCAAAGCTGCATTTCTTCATCGTGAATTCTTTTGAGTTTATCGCCAACAGGCAACCAAACGATATTAGCCATAAAAATTCCCCACATAGTGGCAATAAAAGCAGACGCAATATGATGAATCAATACATTGGGATCGCTTCCAGCAGCCGCAAGAGTGGATATCAAACCCATAACAGTTCCGATAATGCCCATTGTAGGAGAATATCCTCCCAGCTTAATCATTAATCCAATATTTACATCGTGTCTGTCTGCAATGTAGCCCATTTCTGCTTCTGCAATTTTTTGTAAATTTTCTGGATCCACGCCATCAACGCAGGTCTGAAATAGTTTTTTTAGAAAAGGGTGATCGATTGAAGTTAGCTCAGCCTCTATTGCTAAAATGCCATTTTTTCGAGCTATTGCAGAAATATCCGCTATTTTATCAATAATTTTTTCAGCATCATACTTTTTTGGGAAAAATGCTATTTTAAAAAGTATTGGGAGCTTAGCCATAGTTTGAAAAGAGCTACCCGCAAGCCCAGCTGCAAGAGTTCCGCCTAATACAATAGTCATAGCAGGGAGCATAAAAAGTGCGTCTATCGTTCCACCTTCCCAAATGAAAGCTCCAAAGATTGCTAAAAAGCCAATCAATATTCCAAATAGTGTGCTTGATTTCATTTACAAATATAAAAAACTATCTTAAAAAATCAAACAAAGTTTGCTGGATTAATCTTGAACCAACTTGTAAAGCATAGTTTAGAGCATTTTCATATTTTGAGAGCTTTATTGCAGCGTCAGCAACATCAGTATCAGAGTTCAAGGAGCGGTATTCTTTTAAGCGAATATTTTCCTCAGTCATTTGATATGAAATAGAATTAAGTCGATTGATTCGCGATCCATTTCTGGCAGAAACATTATACATTTTTTCTTGAATCTGAGAAATATTTTGATAAGCTTCGTTTAATTTACTAAAATCTTCTGCTGTAAACGAAGCATCGTCTCTGCGGAGAGTTCCATCGGCGCTGTGCGCTAAGACATTATAAAGAGAAATAATTCCTTCAAAAAATTCTGCTCCATTTTCTCCAAAAACTTCCTTGGCACTTGTGCTAATGATCTCGCTTGAAGATGAGTTTCTGTTTATGCTAATTTCTTCAAAATTCCCTTTAAAAATCACTTTTAAGCCAGATGGATTTGCTTCTGTTGGCTTTCCCTGAACTAATTCGAAAGGATTGTGGTTGCTCAGATCTTCTGTTGGAATTATTGAATCCGCAGTTGTTTGAGTTCCGGAAAAAAGGAATTTTCCATTAAACTCACTATTTGCGTTTCCAATTAAATCGGCAAGTAGGTTTTTTACATAAACGCTAATTGTGGACATCGCAGTAGTGTTCCCTGCTGAGCTTGCGTCAATAGCGAGTTGCTTAATTGTGTCTATCTTATCGCTTATTGCGTCAATAACATCGGATGTCGCCCTCAATGTGCTCAAACCACTTTCAATGCTGTTCTTGTGTGCCGCATTTCTTTCTATTAATGAACTTACTTGTTTTGAAAGGATTAAACGCTTTGGGTCGTCTGATAAACTGAGCAAATCATTACCAGTATAAAGCCGTTTTTCAGCTTGCTTTTTATTTGATTGTATGTCTTCTAAGTTTCTTAAATAAGAAGAAGATCCAAAATTATGTGATATTCTCATTTTCTTGCTAATTTATCTAACTAAATTTATAAGTGTGTTTAACAAGGAATCTGTAACAGTAACAATTCTTGAAGCTGCTTCGTAAGCTTTTTGATATTTAATAATATTTACAGCTTCTTCGTCTAAATTTACACCAATAAGCGAGTCGCGTTGATTGTTTAATTGTTCGGAAATTAACTCTGTGGTTTTTGCTCCGTTTAATGCTTCTTTGCTGAAAGTTCCGATTTTTCCAAGCAAACCCGAGTAGAATTGCGATGGCGTTGAGTTATTAAAGAAATTTTTATCATAAGCTAAATTTGATATTTTTAATGCAATATCATTGTTCCCGGGCTCATTTGGTCTAGAAGATAAGGGAATATCGAGCGGTTTTCCGGCAATATCAGAAGAAATTTTGATACTTGCAGCAGTTACTCTCCCAACAATCGGCTCAAAAAAGTTCCTTGCTGGCGAGTTTCCATCAATGTCGTTTAGACCGAAACCTGTTATAGTAATTGCATTTACTTTCGTTGCTATGGCATTAGCAAAATCATCAAGTTCTTTGAAAACGGAAAAGCCATTGCCAGATTCTTTGTCGTCAAGCGTTACGTTAAACATTTTCATTTGCGCTGAAAGCTCGCCTGATTGAGGATTTATCGTCCCAATCGAATTGCCATTTCCATCTAACTTATGAATTTGAAGAGTCCTTTCACCAGTATTCGGATTTACAAGCTCATTGAGTTTCAAGCTGTTATATGTATTATTTGTAACGACATTAATCCCGTTAATAAAAACATTGGCTGCGCCGTTTTCTTCGTGTGTGATATTAATTCCAGTTATTTTTGCAAGTGCTTCAAGTTTAAGCTCGCGCTCATCGATAAGGGTTTGCGCTTGCCCTCCAATTTGTGAAGCAGAACTCATAATGCTATGATTCAAACTTGCAATTTCTGCAATTAGCTGATTTGCTTCTTCAATATTTGAAGATATTAAGGACTGAGTTTCGGAGCGGAGATTTTGGAACTGCTCAGCCGTTTGGTTAAATCTATCCACAAGTGAATGGGCAACTTGTAAAAGATTTTCGCGCAATCCAAAATTTTCCGGATTAAGCGAAGCAAACTCAAAAGCATTGAAAAACTCCGTAGCAAGCTCATTTAGTCCACTTTCAGATGGTTCAGCCAACAATGCCTCAATTCTTTGGAAAAGCAAAGCCTCGCTTTCGTAGCTTGTTTGCCTCGAAATAGATTTTCTTAACTCGCTGTCGTAAAACTCTTCTCTATAAGACTTTATAGCATCGACCACTACGCCAGTTCCTAAAAAAGAACCGCTTATTGGCTTTGTTTCAGACAAAGAAGCACTACGTCTCGAATATCCGGGCGTATTTACGTTAGAGACATTATTACTTGTGATATCTAAACCAAATTTCTGAGCTAATAATGCTCTTTTCCCTATTTCTATAATTGAAAAATAGGACATATTATATCAATTTTCCTTTATTCATTAATTTTTTGTAAAAAGCAAAGAGCGTTTTTTTCCGATTTCATTCCCCCCTTTGCAAAAGGGGGGTAGGGGGGATTTCCCGCTCTGAGACTGACTTTTCTGGATTCTTCACTTCGTTCAGAATGACTTGCCGCACTTTTCCCCCCTTTG
>JAAYJM010000113.1 GCA_012522895.1 Ignavibacteria bacterium | reverse complement strand
CGATAGCGCTAACAATAAAATAGTTGCTGGCACTAAATTTTGAGCTTATATTTCTTGAAAGCGATGAAAAATCTTTATCAACAATAAAAATTCTCAGATTTTTCATTTCAAAAGTTGCTGCGTTCGCAAGTATCAAAAGTTGAAGAATAGGCATAAAAATCATAGCGGCAACAATCTGCTTATTGCGAAAAATCTGCCTAAATTCCTTTTGAATTATTAATAAAATATTTCTCACTGCAATCTAACTTTATATTTTTTCAAGCTAGTAATTATAAAAAACAATGTAAATCCAATTAAAATAAGAGTTTCCTTATAAATATATTCTATTGAAGAGCCTTTTAACATTATATCTTTAATAATCACATTGAACCAACGTGCAGGGATAACATTTGTTATAAGTTGCAGCCACTCTGGCATATTAGCTATTGGGTAAATAAAATCGGAAAGCAGCATAGTTGGAAGCATCAGTCCCATCAAAGACATAATAAGAGCGACCTGTTGCGAGTTTGCGATTGAAGAAATTAGAATACCAAGCGTCAAAGCAGACGTTATAAATATTATTCCTTCAAATAGCAGCAAAAGCAAGCTCCCACGCACTACAACGCCAAAAACAATATTTCCAAATGCAAGAATAATCACCCCGTCAATAAAAGCAAGAGCCAAATATGGAAGGACTTTTGCGATAATTATTTGGATTGGCTTCATCGGAGAAACGAGCAGCAGCTCCATCGCTCCGATTTCTTTTTCGCGTGTAAGTGAAATTGAGGTCATCATCGCAGAAATAAGCATTAAAAGCATTGTGATAAGTCCCGGAACGAATAGAAAAGCACCTTTCAACTCTTCGTTATAACGCATTTTCACTTCGACATTGACTTTAAAGGGGTAGCTGGCTAATTTATTTTCTTCAAGTAAAAAATCGCTGATTATAGATTGACAATAGCTTTGCAGGGAATTTCCAGTATTTGGGTCTGTTGCATCTGAAATCAACTGAATATTTGCAGTTCCGAGCTTATTTAGGTTTTCAGCAAAATTCTGCTCGAAAACCAGCGCTAACTTAATTTTTCCTTTTTGAAATGCTTTTTCTATATCATCATAACTATTCAGGTATTCGGACAAAATAAAATAGCCGGAGGAGAGCATTTTGTTAGTAATTTTCTGCGTTTGACTATCTTTCGATAAATCAAGAATAGCTATTTTCGCATCGCTTATTTCGTTTGTAATGGCATATCCGAAAAGAATCAGTTGCACAGCAGGCATTCCAATCAAAATTAAAAGTGTGCGCGGGTCTCTTCTTATATGTAATATTTCTTTATAAACGAATGCAAAAAATCTTTTCATAATGTTTTCTTTTTTGATATAGGCTTCACCTTCGAAAGTGTGGCAGATCTTTTCTTTCTACAATAATTTAATCCCTTTCGGGATAGTTTTCTTTTTTTCCACCCTTCCCAAGTTCAAATGGGAAAGTAGTAATATGTGGCCTAAGAAAAATTATGCACTTATGTTTATTTCCCAAAATATTTTACCATTAATATAAACTTTATATCTAACCTCAGCAGCTAATGGACCAGCAACCCGTTCGTAAGCATCTAATGTAACTTCAGTAATATACTTATTCTCTTTTGTATCAAAAATTATATAGCTTCCCGATTCAAACAAATCTCTATAAGCATATATTTTAAAATATTTTCCATAACGCATTAAACTAAACATTGTGTTTGGAAATACCTTTTGTTCGCTTTTTAAATTAATTAGAGAATCAGCATACTTAAAAAAAACTAACATACAATTATCTGTGCTAAAATTAACATAATTTACAAGTTTTCGAATAGGAATGTATAATTCATAATTATCTTTTTTATAAAGTAAGATTTTTACATCTTTTTCGAACCATTCTGCTTTACCCAATTTAACTGTCTTGTTATATTTTGTAGTAGTTCCTCTATTAAATATAGAACATGAACTGATAAAGATAATAATAAAAAGTAAATAAATTAGATTTTTCATACTAAGCTCACTTTTTTATAATTCTACATATTTTTATTCATCGTAGATTGAATTAATGCTTTTGAGTCTATGACAGGAAGAATAAATTGATTTAAAAAGCTTCCCTGAGTTTTAGAAAAAATAATTCCCCTTGCTGTTGAGTACGTAATGCCTACTAAAGTTGTCAATAAATCATCAGGTAAAATAAATTTTTCATTGGCCATTTGAATAAATGAAGACAAATTTTTAATTTCAAAATCACATACTAAAGCTAATTCAATTAACTTGATAATTCTGTTATTTAGCATATAATTATTTACAACAGTTAATTGAGTTTGAAAAATATTTTGTTCTTTTAAAATAGCATAAGACAGATTAAAAGCTAAGTTTAAATTTTTCAGATTAAAATCAGAGGTAATATCAAGAGCTGGTTCAATCAAGCTAAAACGTCTGATTGATATATTATTCAATTTATAAGAAATTATAGTATTTTCAAGCTGTTTCGTATTCATCTGCATTTTCAAAATTAATGTGAGTAAAATGTTCATTTGATAAGAAATCATCATCTGAATTTGTTGTATTTTTCAAATCAATATTTTGATAATTAGAAACACCTAAGTTTTCCCCTAAATTTAATTTTATATCAATGTATTCGTATAAATTTTCATTAAGATAGCCCAATTCGTCCTGTTTAATAATTTCTTCGAGATCAATGAATTTTACTCTTGGAACTTTATCTATTGCTAAAGCTAAATCAATAAATTTTGATAACCTATGGTCATAATCCCCATTTAAAATTTGCGATACATAACCCTTTGTTACATTCAACTTTTCAGCGAATTGGTTTCTGGTTAGATTATTCATTTCTAAGTATTCTTCTATTAATTCAAATAATTCCTGCTGAATCTCACCAATCCAATATTCTCTGCTTTTAATTAATTCAGCCCTTGTCATTTTCATTCCTCCTGTATTCAAGATATTGTTTTATAGTATTTCTAAAATGATTTAAATCTTTCTTTTGATTTGTTTTATAACCACCTGTAATAATGATATTGCCGTTTTCTTTATCTATAAAGTAATATACTCTTAAATGTTTTGTTTTTATTTCACATTCAGTAACATTTGTATCATTACTATTAAGAATTCTAAATTGTTTTTCCGGCAATCTGCGTCCGGAAGCTAATACATTCAACCGATGATAAATAGAATTTATTTCAGAGTTGTAATTTTGCCT
>JAAYJM010000112.1 GCA_012522895.1 Ignavibacteria bacterium | reverse complement strand
TTGATTTTGCTTTAACTAAACACATGGAGCAAAAGCTGTTATTAGTTGGTGGTGATAACGTTCAATTTATAAAACTATCAGAACAAGAGCAACTGGATAGATTTGGCAGGCTAATTCGTTATGAGGACTACGATAGAACTATTGTAGTCAATGATGATGATATTCCAGATGCGACAGGCTTTCGACTTGGTTTAAAAGCTGGTATTCAATATGCTTACAATATCATTCCGCGCTTAGTTATCATTCCTCAAGTTGCGTATAACTTAGGGGTAACGAAGCTTTCAAGCTCAGAAGATTGGCGTGTTAATGCTTTTCAGGTCGGCGTAGATTTTAGATATTCCTTCTAATGGATAAAAAATAGTAAGAAAACAAAAAGAGCATCTATAATTTAGATGCTCTTTTTTTTAATTAATTTTTAAAATTAATCAAGCGATAAATGAATAAGCTGCGAAGAAACATCATCAAGCAAATTTAATTTTCTGTTAATCTCTTCGTTATCCTCTTTTTTCCCGACAAGCTCAAGAACAACTAATCCGGCTTCTGAGCAATCGCCAAGAACTCCATCATGAATTCCAAGACGAGTTTTAATATTGCAGCCCCAGCCTGTAAGAATTTTCTGGACATTCACAGCTGTGTCTTTTCTTTTTCCAATTAGACATACAAGAATTGTTTTTGCCATAAATCACCTTATAATTGTAAGTTATACAAATAAACCACATTAATTTTTGTAATATAATAAAACACAGCTTAATAAGCAAAAGAAAAAAAATTTTTAGTAAGCTATTCTCGTTTTTGAAATATGGATTTACTTTTAAAGAACTGCATAATGCTCAAAATTGCTATTTTTGGAAGCAAAATGCCAAGCAAAGAAGAAGATGAGATTTTAAATGTTTTTAAGATACCAGCTCCAGTTAGCGACAACTGTTTGAGCATTCACAGCTATGTCTTATCTTTTTGCAAAAATATGTAATAAATTTGCTTTTACCCTAACATACTTAACAATCGAAAGTTACACAGAATAAATATCATTAATTTTAACAATTTAAGAAAATAGGAATTAGAAAGTTAAAAAAAAAGAAAAAAATTATTTTTTTTTGAATTAATTATTGTTAATTTTGAAACGTAGATTTATTATTAAAGGATTGTGTAATGTTCAAAATTGTGATTATTGACGATGATCCGGATATCGTTGAGGCAACAACAATGCTGTTCGAATCGAAGGGTTACTTGACAGCGACCGCTGGTAACGTAGAGGACGCTTTAGATTTAGTGCCGAAAGAAAAACCGGATGTCATCATCTTGGATGTGATGATGGAGGAGCCAGACGATGGTTTCTATTTAGCTGCCAAATTTAGAAAGATGGGCATAAATACTCCAATCATTATGCTAACCTCAGTCTCCAAAGCATTTGGATTTGATTTTGGAGACAAAGAAAACCTACAAATCCAAGAATTCTTAGAAAAGCCAGTCCCACCGACAGTGCTTTTAGAAAACGTATTGAAATATTTACCAAAGGAGGGGCATTAATATGTTAGTTAGCGAAAAGAATGCTCTTACGATTGAAATTGAAGATTTAACCAAAAGCTTTGGGGATCAAAGAGAATCTTTGCTGCCAATTCTTCAAGAAATTCAATTGAAACACGGACATATTTCAGATTTTGCTCAGCAGGAAATAGCACGTTTGCTCGATATTCACCCTGTTGAAGTTTATGGTGTCGTTACATTTTACTCTTTTCTTTCAACAGAGCCAAAAGGTCGACTAATAGTGCGTTTATGCCAAACTATTACTTGCGATTTAGCAGGCAAAGAAGCAATAGCCAACACTTTGGAAAAAGAACTCCAAATCAAGTTCGGTGAAACTACACCCGATAAAAAATTCACACTTGAATACTGTAACTGCATAGGCATGTGCGACCAAGGTCCAGCTATGCTCATTAATGAACAAGTCTTTACTAAGCTTACCCCAAGCAAAGTAATTGAAATTTTAAAAAAATTTAATTAGGAGAAAAAGGTATGCCAATATTAAATAAACTTGTAATATTTGATGAGAACAACATAGAAGACAGCTTGAAAAAAGCAATTAGCAGCGAGCCACAAGATGTTGTTATGGAAATTAGAGAGTCCGGTTTAAAGGGAAGAGGGGGCGCCGGTTTCCCAACTGGAACAAAATGGCTGCTTGCAAGATCTGCACACGCCGACAAAAAATTTGTTGTCTGCAATGCTGACGAAGGCGAGCCAGGCACTTTCAAAGACCGTATTCTCCTCGATGAGTATACAAAATTAGTTTTTGAAGGAATGGTCATCGCTGGCTATGCGATTGGCGCTCAAAAAGGTTTCCTTTACCTGCGTGGTGAATACCGCTATTTGTTTGATAAGCTGACAAAATATTTAGAGCAGATGAGAAAGGAAAATCGCCTTGGGAATAATATCCTTGGATCCAATTATTCTTTTGATATTGAAATACGTCTCGGCTCGGGTGCCTACGTTTGCGGCGAAGAATCTGCCTTGATTGAATCGCTTGAAGGGCATAGAGGCGAAGCTCGAAATCGTCCCCCATACCCGGTTAACACTGGATACCTTGGATATCCTACTATTGTCAATAACGTTGAGACCTTTGCCGTTGCTCATATCATTGTAGCTAAGGGCGCCGAATGGTATAGCAAGTATGGAACTTCAAAATCAACTGGAACAAAATTGCTTTCTATTTCTGGCGATTGTAAAAAGCCCGGCGTCTATGAAGTGCCATTTGGAACAACAATAAGCGATATCCTTAAGCTCGTAGAAGCAGAAAACACTAAAGCAGTGCAAGTAGGAGGAGCTTCCGGCTTTTGTATTCCAAAAGCAGAATTCGATCGCACCGTTGCTTTCGAAGATGTTTCTACTGGCGGCTCAGTCATAATTTTCAATGAAACAAGGGATATGCTGCAAGTTTTAGAAAACTTTATGGAATTCTTTGTTGAAGAATCTTGCGGACAATGCACTCCTTGTAGAATTGGGAATGTGAAACTTCTTGAAGGGCTGATGAAAATAAGAAATAACGATTGCTCGCTTTCTTATATTCACGAGCTTGTAGACTTGGGACGTTCAATGCAAATAGCGTCTAAATGCGGATTAGGGCAGTCATCGCCTAATCCTTTCATTTCAATAATGGAACATTTTGAAAACGAAATTTTTTCACAAAGGTAAATGGAACTTAATATGGAAAAAACACAACACACACATCGCGCTCCGGTTAGTCATCAGCCATTAGTGGTTGAAAAGGGGAACCTCGGTGAAATCGGTAGTCTGGTAGAGGTAGAAATTAATGGTATTCCTTATAAAGTTCCTATCGGCACTACTATATTAGAAGCTTGCAGGCAGAATAATATTCATATACCAACTCTTTGCTATCACGAAGATCTTTGTTTAGCTGGAGTGTGCCGCATTTGCGTAGTCGAAGTTGAAGGAATGAAAGTTCTACCGACCTCTTGCACCTTCCCAATCACAAACCGAATTAAAGTAAGAACTACTTCTGAAAAAGTTAGGAAAGCCCGCCGTCATATTTTAGACTTGCTGCTCAGCGAGCATTATGGCGAATGCTACTCTTGTCATCGTAACGGAAATTGCGAGCTTCAAACACTTGCAAAAGAATATGGCGTTGATTTTTATAGATTTGGACATATTACAGAAAGAAGACACAAAGTCGATAAGTCAAGCTATTCTGTAATTCGCGATATGGACAAATGTATCCTTTGCAAGAGATGCGTTAGAACCTGTATCGACTTGCAAGAAGTTGGAGCATTGGAAGCCACGCAAAGAGGCGATATGACTACAATTTCTACATTCCTCGATAAACCGCTTGCAGACGTTATCTGTATTAACTGCGGGCAGTGTATAAATCGCTGTCCCACAGCTGCGCTGAAAGCAAACGACCCATCAGACGAAATTTGGGCTGCAATAGACGACCCAGAAATGCACGTGGTTATTCAAACCGCTCCTTCGCCTCGCTCTGGCATTGGAGAAGAATTTGGATGTGAGCCAGGCACTTCAATGACATATAAATTGAATACTGCCCTTCGTATGATTGGATTCGATGCTGTTTTGGATACAAACTTCTCGGCTGACCTTACAATTATGGAAGAAGGCACTGAGCTTCTTCTCCGCTTGAAAAAGCTATTAGTTGAGGGCGATAGCTCTGTTAAGCTGCCGCAATTCACATCTTGTTCGCCAGGCTGGATAAAATATATTGAGCATTTTTATCCAGATTTTCTTGATTATTTGTCTAGCTGCAAATCTCCGCAACAGATGTTTGGTGCGGTAATTAAAACTTTCTATGCGCAGGAAAGAAACATCGACCCAAACAAAATTGTAACAGTTGCTCTTATGCCTTGTTCAGCAAAGAAGTTTGAGTGCAATCGTCCAGAGATGACCGATTCTGGCTTTAAAGATGTTGATTATGGGCTTACTACTCGTGAAATGGCTCAAATGATTAGAGAAGCTGGACTTCACCTTCCAGAATTGCAAAATAGCGCCTTTGATGAACCATTTGGAGACACAGGCTCCGGGCTTATCTTCGGTGCAACAGGTGGCGTTATGGAATCGGCTTTAAGAACGGCTTATGCGCTTGTTACTGGAAGACCAGTGCCATTTGAGAATTTACAAATTCTGCCCTGCCGTGGCTTTGAAGGAGTTCGTGAGGCAAGCGTTCTGCTTGAAAACGTATTGCCAGATTGGAGTTTCCTTGAAGGTGTAAATCTTAAATTTATGATTGCTCACGGAACTGCAAATGCAAAAAAAGTTATGGATGCTCTTGCCCGTGGCGAGTTGAAAGACATTCATTTCGTTGAAATTATGGCTTGCCCAGGGGGCTGTATTGGTGGAGGAGGACAGCCAATACCAACAAGTCCAGAAATTCGCCAAAAGCGCGCTGAATTAATATACAATGAAGCAGCAGATCTCGAAATTAACGAATCCTTTAGGAATCCAAGTATTAAATATATATACGAAAAATTCTTAACTGAGGGACCTTGCAGACACCTTTCACACAAGCTATTGCATACTCATTATGTAAAGCGTGGAAAGTATATAGATTAGTCTTTTTTAAAAAAGCCACTCAAAATTGGGTGGCTTTTTTATTTGTTTATCAAGCGTAGAACCTCGCTCACTATATCTTTTTCATCAATTTTCTTAATCAAGTCCCCTTTATAATAAAGCAAAGCCGAAGTGCTGCCCGCTGCAATTCCTATATCCGATTCGCGTGCCTCACCGGGACCATTCACAGCGCAGCCCAAAACAGAAATTTTGATATTTTTTTGAATATCCTTCGTTGCCTTTTCTAATTCTTTAACAATGGAAAATAAATCAACTTCTAATCGCCCGCAAGTTGGGCAAGATATAATTTCCACGCCTGTTTGTCTTAGCTCCAAACTTCTTAAAATTTGCCTTCCTACTTCTACTTCCTTCTCAGGTTCGGCTGTCAAAGAAACGCGTATTGTATCGCCAATCCCTTCGGCAAGCAAAGTTCCAATGCCTATTGAGGATTTGATTGTTCCACTTTCTATTGTTCCAGCTTCTGTAACGCCGAGGTGAAGCGGATAGTCAACTTTTTCTGAAAGCAAACGATATGCGTCTATTGTAAGTTTAACATTTGAAGATTTTACTGCTATGATTAGCTCATCAAATCCAAATTTATTGCAAATATCAATATGTTTCATTGCGCTTTCGTAAAGAGCTTCCGCACTTGGCCGCCCGTGCTTTTCTAAAATTTCCTTTTCAACTGAGCCGGAGTTTACGCCAATTCTAATTGGAACAGAATGCTCTTTTGCAGCAGCGAGAACTTGCTTAATTCTATCTTCAGAGCCAATATTGCCAGGGTTGATTCTCACCTTTGCAACACCAGCTTCAATGGACTTTATAGCAAAAATATGATTGAAGTGAATATCGGCTACAATGGGAATAAAACTGCATTGCTTCACAATCTCGGAAATCGCATCCGCTGCCAATTTATCGTTTACTGTAACGCGAACGATGTCAGCTCCAGCTCTGCAGCATCTTTCGATTTGCTTAACAGTCGCGTCAATATCTGCAGTTTTGGTTTTGGTCATTGTTTGGACGCTAATTGGGGAATTCCCACCAATAGTGATGCTTCCTACCTTAACTTCCTTAGTTTTTTTTCGTGCAAAGTTCATTATTGGAATTGCTTAAAAGTGGAATAAAATCTTGAAAACAGAACTGTAATATATTATACAGTGAAGACGGTGAAGCCAATAGCTTGCCGCCTTCACTTATATCAATTTAAAAAAATATTATGTTAAAAATTATTGCCCGCGCAAAAGCGCTATTAAACGCAGCCTGTTGGCTTTGCTAATCCCGCAACTTTGCAAGCACCTTTTGCTGGACCCGAGGGAAACATATCATATATTTCTTTTAATTGAAAGCCCGTTTCCTTGCACAGCTTTCTCACCATTGGGGCTATTCCAAATTCTTTTGAATAATCCCTTAAATAATTTATTACTTTCCAGTGGTTTTCTGTTAATTCACTTATATCCTCGGTTGAGGCTAATGCTAAAGCAACTTCGTCGTTCCATAATTCTGGATTTTCCATAAATCCATCTTCATCAACTTGAATTTTCACATTTCCATATTCAAACAATGGCATATATTAGCTCCGTTTAATGTTTTTAAATTTTACTTTTTAGTTTATTTTAAGTATTTAACTAAAAACGCTCAATTAAATCTCACAAAATTAATCATATTTTTTTTATTAAAAAACTATTTCAAAGGCTGAGATATTAAGTTAAAGCAAGATACAAATTCGTCTTTATTTTTTAATTGTATCATTTTGTAAAAAATTATGAAAAAAATAGAAAAAATACTTCAAAAAGAAGAGCTTGAAAAGGAAGATTTAGTTTATTTGCTATCGCTTGAAGATGACGATGAAATTGAGTTATTAAGACAAAAAGCTGAAAAAGTGCTTTTCGATTTTGTAGGGAATAAGGTCTTTTATCGTGGGCTAATCGAGTTTTCAAATATTTGCACCTCAGATTGCTTTTACTGTGGAATACGGAAAAGCAATGCAAAGCCAAGTCGCTATTCATTAAGCGAGGAAGAAATAATTGAGCAAGCTAAACAATGTGCCGATTTGGGTTACGGCTCAATAGTTCTGCAATCCGGTGAACGGTCCGATGAAAAGTTTGTTAGCTTTGTAGAAAAAACGGTTAAAAAGATTAAAGAAAATTCCATTTCTGAAAAATTGCCAGATGGACTTGGAATCACGCTTTGTGTGGGAGAGCAAAGCGAGGAAAATTATCGCAGACTGTATAATGCGGGGGCGCACCGATATTTACTCAGAATAGAAGCGACTAATCCAATACTATTTGAGAAAATTCACCCTCCGAGTCAAAAATACGAAACAAGAATTCAAGCTCTCAAAGCATTAAAAAAAGTTGGCTTTCAAGTTGGCACTGGCGTAATGATTGGACTGCCTGAGCAAAGCTATGAGGATTTAGCTGGAGATATTCTGTTTTTCAAAGAAATGGATATTGATATGCTCGGAATGGGTCCCTACCTTGTTCACAACGAGACTCCTTTTGCAAAGTATTCAGATTATTATGAAAAGAACAAAGAAAAAATTTATAAATTAGGGTTGAAAATGATTGCGCTTTGCAGGATTTTTCTTAAAGATGTAAATATCGCTTCAACGACAGCCCTTGAAGCAATGCACGAATGTGGGCGAGAGGACGGCTTATCCTTTGGAGCAAACGTGATAATGCCTCAATTAACGCCAATTTACAGACGCAAAGAGTATTTACTTTACGAAGGAAAGCCTTGTATGGAATTAAGCGCCGAGGAATTTAATATTTCAATATCAAACAAAATTGCCTCTATTGGCAGGGTTGTTGGTCGAGACCTTTGGGGCGATTCCAAGCACGCATTAAAGAAAACGGAAAGCAAGTGAGAAAGCAAATAAATCTTGAAAAAATATGCAAACTTTATTTGAAAATAATAATGATACAAAAAATATGAAAAAATTAACAAAAAATCAGTTGGCTAAAGAAATTTTTAGCGTTTCCTATTTAAGAGGTGAATTTTTATTGCGATCCGGGCTTATTAGCAATGAATATTTTGATAAATACCAATTTGAAAGCAGACCCGAATTGCTTTCTGAAGTAGCAAAATACCTTGCTGATATAGTTCCAAGCGGCGTCGATGCTTTGGCTGCTTTGGAAATGGGAGGAATTCCGATTGCCACTGCATTATCCTTTCAAACAGGACTTCCACTTGCTTTGGTTAGAAAGAAAGCAAAAGAGCACGGAACTAAAAAGATTGCGGAGGGCTGCGATATTAAAGGGAAACGCTTGCTAATCGTTGAAGATGTGGTAACAAGCGGAGGACAGGTGATTATCAGTGCAAACGAACTTAGGAAAGAAGGAGCGAGCATCGAGGACGCTGTCTGCGTGATAGATAGAGAAGCTGGCGGAAAAGAAAAACTTTTAGACGCTGGAATAAAACTCCACGCCCTTTTCACAATAACAGAGCTTAAAACGGAGCATAATAAATAAATGTGAAGAATTATTGCATTTGATACATTTACACAAAAAATGAGTTTGGAATTTCATATATTCATTTTAAAATAAAATATTTGTATATTTGCTTAAATTGGTAGCACCAGATTTTTAAGGAATGAGGAAATGATAGATAACTCAATAAAATTAATTTTGCCAGATATTCCAAATTTAAGTGATTTGGAAGTATATAGAAAAAACAAGGGTTACGAAAGCTATCGCAAGGCAATTTCGATGACGCAAGACGAACTAATAAATGAAGTAAAAAAATCTGGCTTGCGAGGACGCGGTGGAGCTTGCTTCCCAACTGGTTTAAAGTGGACTTTTATGCCAAAAGGGAACGAGAAACCCAAATATTTAGCAGTAAACGGAGACGAATCAGAGCCTGGCTCTTTTAAAGATAGACAGATTTTTGAATATAATCCTCACCAGTTAATCGAAGGGATTATGATTGCTGGCTACGCAATGGGAATTAAAGCTGCTTATATTTATATTCGCGGCGAGTATCACAAATGGATTAATCTTTTGCAAAAAGCGATTGACGATGCTTATTCTGCTGGGCTTATCGGTCCAAAAATGAAGGAAACCTTTAATCACAGATACTCAATAGATATTTATATTCACAAAGGGGCAGGCGCCTATATTTGTGGCGAAGAAACCTCGCTAATGGAGTCGATTGAGGGAAATAGAGCTTATCCACGTTTCAAGCCGCCTTTTCCAGCTCAAAATGGACTTTGGGGTATGCCTACAACGGTTAATAATGCTGAAACCATTGCCACTGTCCCAGCCATACTTCGCATTGGAGCTGAAGAATATGCAAAAATTGGAGAGCCGAAGCACCCTGGAACTTTACTTTTCGGAGTGAGCGGGCACGTCAATAAGCCCGGTGTTTATGAGCTGCCAACCGGAACTTTGCTTAAAGATATAATTTACGAGCTGTGTGGTGGAGTTCCAAATAATAAAAAAATTAAAGGAGTTATTCCCGGTGGCTCTTCAATGCCCGTTCTTCGAGGTGATGAGCTTGAAGGCGTCAAAATGGATGAAGAATCTCTAAAGCAATATGGAACTCATATTGGAACAGCTGGTATTGTCGTTATGGACGAGGATACTGATGTTGTAAAAGTTGCGCTGAGAATTGCTCATTTTTATCATCACGAAAGCTGCGGACAATGCACGCCTTGTCGCGAAGGAAATGGCTGGATGGAAAATATTTTGAAACGAATAAAGCTTGGCGAAGCGACCTCAAACGACATAGATTTACTTATCTCAGTTGCAAACAACATAGAATCAAGAACGGTTTGCGCCTTGGGCGATGCGGCAGCTTGGGCAGTTCGCGGCTTTGCCACAAAATTCCGCGAGGATTTTGAAAAAGTAGTAAAACCCAAGCGCACTTTTGTATCTCCTAACATAGCCCATAGCAAAAGGAATAGCCCAGAAACACTTTTAGTAAGCGCTTAACGTCTTGCATAAAAGCATAGTTTTTTAGAAAAGCTATAGACTTTTTTATTTCTTTAATGCAAAAATGACTCAAAATTTCATTTTTGAGGAAAATTTTGTATGATCTTATACAGCTATAATATTCGCAATTACTTAATTTTTTTCATATCTATAAAGGATAAGCTATGAAACTTTTTAAATTTGTTGCAACAGTTATATTTACAATAATCTGTGTGCAATTTGCAAACGCTCAAAGCGAGTTCTATACTTTTTCGAGCTCTGTTGAAACTTTCGAGCAAATTACAGATGGGACTATACTTGGGACCTCTGCCAATAACAACGAAAGTTTTAACGGTATTCCTCTCGGTTTCTTCTTCAATTATCTTGGAACCGATTATACGGAAGTTAGCGTCAATACTGACGGCTTCCTTGCTATGGGTGGCGCTGTAACAAACTCAGCAAGCTGCTTAAGCACTGGTGTTACAAATAACGTTATATCTGCTTTAAATCTAAATATAGCTGGTATTTCGAGTTTGGGACAGATGATGTATGAAATAAGTGGCGAGGCGCCAGATAGAGTATTCACCGTGCAGTGGCTTAATTATCAATTTTCTGGAACTGCCGGGAATGGGGATAATTTTAATTTCCAAATAAAATTGTATGAAAGCTCTAATAAAATTGAGTTTTGTTATGGAAATTTTACAAAAAATACAAGTGCAAGAACTGCTCAAATTGGATTAAGAGGGGCAAGCAATTTAGAAGTGATGAATAGAAGCGTTGTAACTGGAACAAATACTTGGGAAACTTCCGTCCCGGGAGCTGCAAACAACGCATCTTGTGCATTAGTGCAAGCAAATCTCCCAAGTGACGGACTTGTATACAGGTGGGCTATCGTAGAGCAAGAATACAAATCAAGCACGGTGGAGCAAGTAACCGGATTCGTTTTGCAAGGAAATGATAACGAGCCGATTATTAAAATTAAAGTAGTTACAGAAGGTGCTTTGGAACGCTTGCATTTAACAAGTCTTTCCTTAAACACAAACGGCTCGACCAATCCGGCAAGCGATATAACAAACGCACGCGTTTTTTATACTGGAAATTATGACTTCTTTTTTGCAGAGCAAGAATTTGGTGAGTTCAACAATCCAGATGGCGAGTTCCTAATTACTGGAAGTCAAGAATTAGCACCAAACGATAATTATTTTTGGCTAACTTATTCAATTTCAGGAGACGCAACTCCTTGGAATATCGTAGATGCTGAATGCACTGAAATTATTGTTGATGGAACTAACTACACTCCGACTGAAACCAATCCCTCGGGCTCAAGAGCTATTCGTGTGCCTTTCAACGGAACATATACTATTGGTGAAGGTGGAAACTATCCGAGTTTAGCCTTAGCTTTTGAAGAAGTAAATGTTCTTGGATTAAGTGGAAATACGACCTTTGAAATTATTAGCGATATAAGTGAAACAATTCCAGCAATGCTTAATGAATGGGCTGAAATTGGGGCTGGCGATTATTTCCTGACCATTAAACCAAGCGGACAAATGAGAACTATTAGCGGCAGCCTTAATAATGGAGTTATCACACTTAACGGTGCCGACAGAGTAATAATTGATGGACGAATCGATGGAGAAGGAAACTTTTTAACCATCACAAATAACAACGCTGGCTCTGCTTCCGCCGCAATAAGATTGTTAAGCTTAGGAGCGAACGCCGGCTGCGAAAACGTAACTATAAGAAATTGTAATATCTTTGGCGCAAGTCCAATTTTTACTACCAGCTTCGGTATCCACGTTGCCGGAGAAGCTTTTACCGCCACCTCCGCGGGAGCACATAATCACAATTTGTCCATCATTGATAACCAAATTCAAAGGGCATATTATGGTGTTTTCATAAGGGGAATAGCTACTACTGGCTTAAACGATAATCTTCTTATAGACGGAAATGAAATTGGCTCAAGCGACTTTGATTATCGAATTGGCTTTGAGGGAATTGAAGTCCAAAACTCAATAAACTCATTGATTACAAGGAATCATGTTTTTGGATTATACAATCCAAGCGCCTTTGTGCTTTATGGAATTATGGCAAGGGGGAATATTGATAATTCTGTTATTTCTTACAATCACGTTCATAATCTTAAACTCAGAGGGGCTTCAAGTATATTTATGCCAGCTGAAAATGGAAGCTCTGGAATCGATGTAAGCTCAGCTGGTAATAAATTTACTATTGCCAATAACCTTGTTTATGATATTACTGGCGACAATAACAAGGCACTGAGTTCTTTTACAGTCTATGGAATAAGCGTAAGAGCTGGCGACAGCGTGAACGTTTACTTTAATAGCGTAAATCTTTATGGCGGACCACTTATGCCAAGCACAAGTGGAACACGTTCAGCTGCCCTTGCAATCGCTTCATCTATTTCCGGGGCAATCAATAATGTTGATGTTCGCAATAATACACTCGCGAATAGTTTTGAAGGTTTAAGCGATTCTGAATCTTACGCTCTTTATTCCGATGCAGCAGCTGAAAAGTATGTGGATATTGATTATAATAATTACTACACTAGTGGCCAGCATTCTAAATTTGCATATTTTGCAGGGGCAAAAATAAATTTGCAGGAATTGCAGACCGCTACTGGAAGGGACAAGAACTCAATTTCTGAGTCTCCACTTTATACTTCAAACGATAATCTATACCCACTTTTTAGCTCTCCGCTTATGTTTGCTGGAACTCAAATAGAGGGATTTTCAGAGGATATTCTTGGAGTAGAGAGAAGCCAATCGCCAACTATTGGTGCTTATGAGCTTGTATCTTCTGGAAATATGACCTATCTTTATAGTAATACCGAGCAGTATAATAATGCTCCAATTATGATTGGAGACGCCGACCAAGAAATTATTTTAGTGAAAATTGTAACCAGAGGGGCTGATAATCCTTTGAATTTAAACAGTATTTCATTTAATATGAACGGGACAACTAACCCGGGTGGCGATATTTTGGAAGCAAAAGTGTTTTATACTGGCTCCTCGCAATATTTTTCAAGTGAAACTCAATATGGAACTGCTGCAAACCCATTAGAAGAGTTTACTGTTACGGGCAATCTTGAGCTTCAGCCCGGAGCAAATTATTTTTGGCTTGCTTATAGCAGCTCGAGCAGTGCAGAAAATATGAATTATGCCGATGGTGAATGCCTTGGATTTGAAATTGAAGGAGTTACTTATGTCCCAACTGTAACTGCTCCTGAAGGAAGAAGGCAGCTTCGCACATATTTTGATGGAGTATATACCGTAGGTGAGGGCGGGGTTTACAGCTCCCTTTACCAAGCATTTAACGACATTGCATACCTCGGACTAAGTGGAAATACTACTTTGCTCATTGTTAGCGATATTGAAGAGCCATATCCAGCTGTTATAGACGAATGGGACGAGGTTGGCATTGGTGGTTATTATTTATCAATTATGCCAGATGAATCGCTTAGAACTATTGAGGCTAATATAGCAAATGATGGCGTGCTTGTAATTCGTTCTGCCAAGCGAGTGATTCTCGATGGTAGAATTGATGGAAAAGGTAAAAATCTATTAATTAGAAATAATAATTTAGCGGCACAAAGCTCAGCGGTGAGAGTAGCGAGCTTGGGTGTCGGTATGGGCTGCGATGATATTACAATAAGAAATTGTATTATTTCCGGATCCGATGCAAACTATTCTTCTGCTTATGCACTCGTGGTGGGTGGAGCTTCAAGCATGGCTGCAAATGGCGCCTCAAATAATAATGTTTCTATTATTGAAAATGACATTATAAGAGCTACTTGGGGAATTACAGTTAGAGGGCTTCAAACTACCGGGTATAACGAAAACTTGATTATAAAAGGGAATACTGTCGGCTCAAATATTCCAGAAGATAAGATAAGCCTAAAAGGAATTTTCATTGGAAATAGCCCAGGCTCCCTTATTAGTGAAAACACTGTATTTGGCTTTGATGCCGATCCTTATACCAATATGATAGGTATAGAAATTGGAAATGACAACGCCAATACTATTGTTTCAAACAATAGAGTGCACTCGCTTTATATGCAAGGAAATCACGGGGTAGCTGGCATTCAGGTTTCTTTTTCCACAAGCAATAATGATATAGAAATTGTTAACAATTCAATTTACGACATTAGATCAACAAACAATTCTTCAACAAGCTTGACCGAAAATCCTTTTGGAATAAAAATTGATTATGGAGCTGATATAAAAGTTTATCATAATTCAGTTAATCTTTATGGCGAGCAGTTTCCAAGCGGAAGCTCTGGAACGCTTTCCGCAGCATTGCTTATAAGCAGCACCGTTGTAAGCGTTGATGTAAAAAATAATGTTTTTGCAAATTCCTTATCCGGTTTGGCTGGCTCAAGCTCTTATGCAATATATTCGGCAATGCCTGCAAGCAAATTTATTGACATTAATTATAACGACTATTACGCAAGTGGCGAATTTGCAATTTTGGGCTATCTTGGCTCCAATAAATATAATATTGGCGATTGGATAGATGCGAGTGGCTATGACGATTTTTCAATTTCAGCCGATCCACTATTCTTGTCGGATTATCCCTTGTTTATTGATGAATACTCGCCCTTAATTGGACAAGCTCTTCAGCTTGAAGGTTACGAGACAGATATTCTTGGGAATGATAGATTAGAAAATCCCACAATTGGCGCTTTTGAATATCACGATAATATTATTCTCGCTGCTCCAGTTTTAAACTCCCCTGCAAATGAAGAGACAAACGTTACTGTTATTAAAAACTTTACTTGGGAAGAAAATTTTGACGCTGACTTTTATAGAATCCAAATTGCAAGCGATCCAGATTTTAACGAAATTGTGTATGATAAAAGCGATGTTTACGCAACAAATTGGCAGAACGCAAGCCCGTTTTTTAATTCCTCGACATATTATTGGAGAGTAGAAGGGGTTGCAGAAAAAATGCTTTCTACTTGGTCTGAAGTCTGGGAATTTTCTACCCTGGCTCCGCTCGATAGTCCTTTGCTCCTTAGCCCAAATAATGAATCAACAAATAACGCTATAAATCCAATATTAACTTGGTCTGAGGTTCAAGATGCTGATTTTTATAGAGTTGAATTATCATTAGAGCAAGATTTTAGCAGCTTGCTTTATTCTACTGAATTAAGCTCAACTTCAATACAGATTCCAATAGAATTGGAATACGAAACAACATATTTTTGGCAGGTAAAAGCAAGAAACAATGAAGGGAACTCAAGCACTTGGTCTCAAACTCGCTCATTTACAACAATGCAAGCGCCAGCAGTGCCTTGGGAAATAATAGAAACAAATAACAGCTCCATAGTTATTGTGCCGCTCGATTGCGATATATCTATCGAAGGAAGAGCGGTTGAGATTAATGATGGATTTGGATTGTTCTACCAAACTGAGCCAGGTGTTTGGAACTGCGCCGGCTATGGAATTTGGAACGGCGAAACTTCATTAGGCATAACGGTTTGGGGAGATAACAGCGAAACTGAAGAAAAAGACGGCTATGCAATTGGCGAGCCATATACTTTTAGAATATGGGACGGAACTGAAAAAATTGAGTATCAAGCTGTTGCTAACTTTTCACTTGGTTCAGATAGCTATGAAGTAAATGGATTTTCTATTGTAGAAAGTTTAAGCACTGACATTTCTCAAACAATTAATTTAAGCATCGGAGCTGGCTGGAATGCAATTTCAAGCTATGTAGACCCGATAGAAAAATCGATGCCATCAATATTTGTGAATATTTTGCCATATATCAGAATGGTGAAAAATAATTTTGGGCAAATGTTTGTCCCAGCTTGGGGCTTAAATGCAGTTGGAGATTGGAATGTCAATCACGGCTATTTAGTCAATCTTAGCTCTCAAAGAAATCTTTCAATTACCGGAATTCCTATTCAGCCCGAAGTCCACCCAATTAACTTGAATGAGGGCTGGAATTTAACATCTTACATTAGAAACAATCCAATGGGTCCAATTGAGGCAACTCAGAGCTTGGGCAATTCCCTAATATTAGTCAAAAATAGCGCGGGTGGTGTTTATAGTCCCGTTTTTGCTATTAATACTCTTGGGAATATGCTACCCGGACAAGGCTATTTTTACTATCTAAACTCAAGTGCTGCCCTGACTTATCCAGCTAATTCATTTTTCAAAAACGCTTTTGCAAATGAAATCACCCCGCAAGCTTTCCATCTTTCACCAAAAGCAACAAGCACCGGAAATGACGCTACTTTGTTTGTTGAATGCGGAAAGATTGAAGATGCTCACGAAATCGGAGTTTATAATTTGAAAAATGAACTTATTGGAGCAGGGGCAATACACAATGGAATTGCTGCAATCACAATTTGGGGTGATAATGAAATTAGCGATGAAATTGATGGCGCTTTGCCAAATGAGCCCTTAACTCTCAAATTGTTTGACATTGCTAACAGTTCATTAAAAGACATATCGTTGACAAATCTGCAAGAAATCACAAGTGGATTAGAGCTGGACGCTTTGCATTATAGTCCCAATGCTATATACTTTGGAAAAGCATATTTAGGCGACAATCTAAATACTGATTTTTCAATAAAAAGCATTCCTAATCCAGTTGAAACAAGCGCCGTCTTTGAGTTCAATTTACTTGAAGAAAGCCAAGCAGACATAATGATTTACACAAGCACAGGTGAATTAGTAGCAAGCGTTGGAGGCGGCAATTATTCTGCTGGAATCCACAGAATTAGCTTTGATGCAAGCAATTTTGCTAATGGAATGTATAACATTGTATTAAGCGCAGATAGCAAAAGAGTTTCAACTCTTATGATTATCAGTAAATAACATATAAAAAAAGAGCTGCGTCTTTGTGCAATGCAGCTCTTTTCATTTTCTTAAAAATCAATTATGCTTCCCAAAAGATTTTGGGAAGCATTTTTTAATCTTCAAAATCCCAATCTTTTTGTCTTTTTAAACGCTTGTCTAAATTGTATTTTTTAAAAAACTCAATAATCTCTTCTTTTGATTGCTTTTTAAAATAAAAATCGGAATAGTTGGCAAGTTTTAAAGTCATGACTGTAATAATTGCAGAAGCATCGGCAAGAATGCGCGGGTCTGCTTTGTCGAAAGTATCTCCAAAATCGTGATAATAATGATACATATCTTTTTCTAAATATGCGTTAAGTGTGAAAGATGGAATGCCTTTAAGCATAAATGGAGCATGGTCGCTATTCACCCAAGGGACAGTGTTAATTCCTTCCTTAAAGTTAAATCCTTTCAAATCATCGCGAAGCTGCTCGAAAAATGGAATAAATTCTTCGTAGCCCATTGTATTAAAACCAGTTGGACTGCCTGTCATATCCATATTAATCATAGCAATTACCTCGTTTTCATGCTTTTCTGCATATTCTTTCGAACCGAAGAGCCCAAGCTCCTCGGCATTGAACCAAACGAGTTCGATTGTATAATAATTTTTCTGAGAAAATTGATTGATAAGCCGAGCAATATCGAAAAGTATTGCAGTTCCATAGCCATTATCGACAGTGCCTTGGCTTAGATCCCAAGAATCGAAATGCGCCCCCACAACAATTTTCTTTTCAGATTGCCCTTTAAAAGTAGTTACAATGTTTGCTGTTTCAGCTTCAAAGCTTTGGGAATTACTTATTATTTTAACTTTTACTTCCTTCTTTTTTTCTAACAAGCGCTTCAGCCAGTTGCCTTCTTCATAAGTTAAAGAAAAGGCTGGAACTCCTATTTCCTTCCCATTGAAAGTTGCGGTGCCGCAAAGCGTCAAACCACCATTTTTATGATTTATAAAAAGAACGGCTCTGGCGCCAGCTTTTACTGCCCTTTCAATCACCTCGCATCTAAATTGCTGCTCAACTCCCTTCGGCGTTTCTTGGGAGACAAGGCAGATTTTGTTTCTTGAGCTAATACTTGAAAAATCATTCTCCGTTCCGCTATTCAAATAGACAAGCTCTGCAATGAACTCGGCTGCTTTTGGTGAATAGCCAAGCGCCGAAGCTCTTAATTTTTTGTTTGAAGGGGAAACAAGCTCAACAAGGTCATCTCCTCTTTTCCAGCTATTAATTGTAAATTTTTCTAATTTTGCCTGGACTCCGATTTTATTCAACTCTTCAAGTAAAATCGAGATTCCTTTTTCGTTTTCTGGCGACCCGGCTAACCTACCACCCGCTTCATCGCATAAACGCTGCAAAAAATCGTAAGAACGAATATCGGTATAGGCAGAGCCAATGATTTGATTGACGGTAGATTTATCTTGCGACAGGGCGCTGGCGAAGCTTAAAGCTATAATAAAAAAAACTCCCACAAATAAAGATTGAAGGGAGCTGCTATTTTTTTTAAAAAAGTAAATTTTCATTGTGTTTTGAAAGGGTTAAAAATGGTGTAAAATGTTAGAATGCAAAAATGAAACGAAAAATGTCCTGCCAGTGCGTAAAAGCAATTACTCGATAACCAAGCAGTGTGCCAAAGCCAATAAGAGTAAAACCAGCAAACTTTTTTATTTTGTAAATTATGTTTTCATTTAATCTATGTTTTACCTTTGCCAGCACTTTCACTAAAAGGTATATCCAGCCAAAGTTTCCAGCGCCAAAGCCAACTGAGAACATTATACTACTTGCTGCCGTTATTTCAATTAAGTTATATTTTTGAACGGTCAAGGTTACAAAAGACAGGGAAGAAAAGAAAGTGGGATTGGCGATATTAGTGAAAGCAACTGCTGCGCCGAGGAAAAAAGGTCCTCTGTCCATAACTTTTTTTAAAAATTTTAATGCTTTTGGCTGGCAATTATCTGGGTCGATTTTTATTTCGCTCTTTTTTTGCTTCAGCTGGGTAAGTCCAAATAGCATCAGAACAGCTATTACAATTATTTGAAAAATAAGGAAGAGCAAAGGATTGTAATTTGTTATATCTGAGAATAGATGGACCAGAAAACCCGTTGCAAAAACCGCAACCAACGCAAAAAATACATCTACAATCGAGGTTCCAAAAGCTACCATTCGCCCGTGCTTAACTCCATTGTCTAAAGTAAGTTTCATTGCCGTAACTGCGACAGGCCCAGGAGGGATTGCCAGAACAAAGCCTAAAACAAAACCAACTATCAATGATTCTAACATTAAATTTTTTTTATTGTTGGACTAAACTTAATATTTCAACACAATCGCAGAAATAGTGTTTAAATTTTTACACAAAATACAAAAATGTTAATTATTATCAAAATTAAATTTTTATTCTTAATTTAGTAGATATTTTTTTAAATTTTTTAGGAAGAAATATGTTTCTCGTCCATGAAGTTGGAATGCGCGACGGTTTACAAATGGAAAAGCAACTAGTCCCTTTTGAGACCAAAGTTAAATGGATCGAAAAAATGATTGAAAGCAAGGTTGATATTATTCAACTTGGCTCTTTTGTCCATAAAGAAAAAATGCCACAAATGGCAGATTCAGACGAGCTTTTTAATTATTTTAATAAAAAAAAGTATAATGTAGTTTTTTCTGGGCTTGCCTTGAATGAAAGGGGTATGGAGCGCGCTCTTGCTTGCGGAGTGAATTTGCTCTGCCTTGGCGTTTCTGCAAGTGAAACTCATAGCCAAAAAAATACAAGAATGAGTGTTGATGAGGCAACGGAAAGGATTATCAATATAGCAAAAGAATCTATGAAAGCTGGATTAGAGGTGCAAACTTCTGTTCAATCCGCACTCGGCTGCGGTTTTGAAGGAGCTATTCCAGAAGAAAAAGTGCTTACAATAATTAAAAAATATCTTGACGCCGGAATAAGGAAAGTAAGTTTAGCAGACACCGCAGGCTACGGCAATCCAGCTCAAGTAGAAAGAATGGTCTGTGCAATAAAAGAATTAGACGCGGAGCTGGAAATAGCCTGCCATTTCCATAATACTTATGGAATGGGACTTGTGAATTACTATGCTGCAATGAAAAGAGGAGCAAAAGTGTTTGAATCCTCAACTGGTGGCTTGGGGGGATGCCCTTTCACAAAGCTTGCCGCTGGCAATGTTTGCACAGAGGATTTAATAAATCTTTTAAATCAAATGGGCTTAAGAAAAGATATTGATATTAATGTATTTATTGAATTAGCTAAAGAGATGGCTGAGTTTTTCCAAAGAGAGCTACCGGGCTATGTTTATAAAGCTGGTTTAATGAAAAAATAAGATTGCCCGTTTATGTTTTTTTAGTAATTTAAATTTTATAGATAGAAATAAAACAAAACGTTGATGTTGTTAAAACTTTTCAATATTCTTTTAATGCTATTTTTAGGCTCTGCCTTGCTTGCACTGAGCAAGGATAAGTG
>JAAYJM010000111.1 GCA_012522895.1 Ignavibacteria bacterium | reverse complement strand
TGGAAAAGGAAAGTGTGGCACATCTGAAAAAATATCCACCCCCTTTTTCCCCCGCCAGCGGGGGACAGCTTATTCTTCACCTCCAGGCTTCTTTCTTCTGTTTTCTTTCTTCTGTTTTCTTTCTTCTGCTTTCTTTCTTCTGCTTTCTGTAAAAGGGGGTCGGGGGGATTTCTTTCTGGATTCTTCACTACGTTCAGAAAGACGCTGCCACTCTATCTCCCCCTTTGAAAAAGAGTGCAAAGAGATTTTGCGGTGCTTGACAATATTTTTTAGCATCAAGTAACGTTTTTGACTTTGAAAAAATTAAATATAAAGCTATTTTTGTATTTAAAATTTCTGCGTTTTTGAAAAAAGAAGGAATGATATGCTTAAAGAACTACTAAAGCCAGAAATCCAAGAATTGATAGAAAGCCACAACTGGAATGATTTAAAAGTAGTTCTTTCCTCCTGGCCTGCCCCAGAGATTTCCGATTTACTTCTCGATATTGACAAAAGGGACAAAGTTCTGCTTTTCAGGTCTTTGCCTAAAGAAATTTCTACTGATGTTTTTTCTTATTTGGAACACGAAGAGCAAGACGAGCTAATCCGCCAATTTACAGACCAAGAGACAAAAGAACTGCTTGCTGATATGTCGCCAGACGACAGAACCTCCTTTTTAGAAGAGCTGCCAGCCCGCGTTACAAAGAGACTGTTCGACCTTTTAAGCCCAGAGGATTTAAAAGAAGCACGCGAGCTGCTTGGATACCCTGAAGAAAGCATCGGGCGATTGATGACACCTGATTTTGTTGCTGTTCGCCCCGATTGGTCTATCAAAAAATCATTGGAGCATATAAGGCAGTTTGGAAAAGACAGCGAGACGATTAATAGAATCTATGTAACCGACACAAAAGGAAAGCTACTCGATGATATTTTATTAAGATACATAATTTTAGCGAAAGAAACCCAAATAATTGACGAGCTGCTCGATTATAATGTTGTCAGCGTTTCTGCTAACGATGACCAAGAAGACGCAGTTCGGACGATGGAAAAATATGATATTTCCGCTTTGCCAGTTGTCAATTCCGAAGGCGAGCTGGTTGGAATCGTTACCTTCGACGACATTATGGACATTTCAAAAGAAGAGGTAACAGAGGACTTTCAAAAAATCAGTGCTATATCTCCTTTTGACGCATCTTATTCAAATGCTTCCGTTTGGCATTTATGGGCAAAGCGTATTCCTTGGCTCTTCTTTTTGCTTATTGCAAATTTTCTTACTACCGGGGTGATTTCATTTTTCTCAAATGAACTTCAAGCCATTATTGCGCTTGCGTTTTTCATACCAATGCTTACGGACACAGGCGGAAATACCGGCACTCAATCAGCAACCCTTGTAATTCGGGGCTTATCAACTGGCGATATTGAGCTCAAAGATTGGGCAAGAGTTATAAGCAAGGAGCTTGTTGTAGGTATTTTCCTTGGGATTGTTTTAGCGGGCGTGGCTTATTTTCGCGGGCTATTGATTGGAGACGATGGCACTCAAATTGCAATAGTAATAAGTAGCGCGATGCTTTTGCTCGTTATTTGGTCTAATCTAATTGGAACGATTCTTCCGCTCCTTTTATACAAGTTAAAGCTTGACCCTGCAGTTGTTTCAAGCCCGTTTATAACAACATTTGTCGATGTTACAGGTCTATTAATCTATTTTAATATTGCACGTTTAGTTTTAGATCTTTAATTGGCAGCTTGTCTGAATGGAGATTTTCCAGATCTGCCACAGTTTTGAAGTGTGGCAGATCTGAAGCAAGATCCACCCCCTGCCCCCGCCAGCGGGGGACACAGGACTACTCTGTGTTTTCCACCTAAAAAGAGAAGCCTCCTTGTCCTACTTTAATTTGGTAGGTTAAGCATCCCTGCTTGACCTTGATTTGATAAAAAAAGAAAATCAGTTTAATCACTGTTCAGACAAACACAACAAATTATCCACCCCCTGCCCCCGCTGGCGGGGGACACGGGACTGCTCTGTGTTTTCTCCAAAAAAGAAGTCTCCACCTTTGAAAAAGGGGGCTGGGGGGATTTTCAGATTTTCTGGATTCCTCGCTTCCTTATCTCATTGAAATAAAGGGCTTATTTAATTAAATTTCCAATTCTTGACCAACGAACAGATGAAAACTTTTTAAATAGCTCTGAAAAAGGAAGATTTGTATCCCAAGACCAATAAACGATAATTGGAGAGCCAACAACGTTTTCTACCGGGATAAAGCCCCAGGCGCGACTATCCAAGCTATTGTCTCTATTATCCCCAAGCCCAAAGCAATAATCTTGCTCAATAGTGTAGGAATTAGTTGCTTTTCCATCAATAGTTATAAGGTTGCCATTTTTTTCAATGCTGTGTCCCTCGCGCTGGATTATAATATTCCACTCATAAAAATTCGAGTTATTTAAAGAAAGAACATCACCTTTTTTGGGAACTCGAACAGGACCGTAGTTGTCGAACGTAAAGCCTTTGCCAAAGGGGAAAGTCGCGGGCTGATTATTGTGGTCAATAAGATATTTGCCGTTTTTAGCAAGAGGCACAAGTTGATTGTTTACATATAACTCTTTATCTTTCATATAAATACTATCGCCAGCAATAGCCACACAACGTTTTAAATAATATTGAAATTCCTTTGCTTTAATCTCATCTCTATCACCCGGGTAAACAAAGACAATTACATCATCGCGTTTTGGCTTTTTAACACCCGGGAACTTATAGTATGGCAGCGGGATATTAAAAAATGGAATCACCTGCGGAGTAGTGGGTCCATAAACAAATTTATTGACAAAAAGAAAATCGCCTGTCATTACAGTATTTTCCATTGAGCCAGTTGGAACGACAAAAGAAGCGATTGCTATCCCGTTTATAATCATCACAATAACTAAAGCTCCGACTATGGTTTTTGTCCAAGAAATTACATTTTCTTTGAAAGTCATTTGCTTTTGCTTTTCTTTCCTTTTTGCCTTTCTTTCTTTATACTTTTTTAAAGACTTTTGAAAGAAATTCATTTCTTTTTCTTCTTTAGATGCTTGTTTTTCGACTTTAATATTTTTTTTATTCATAACCGGCAAATTTAATTGTTGTCAATACTTAAAACAGCAAGAAAAGCTTCTTGTGGGATTTCAATCTTGCCTATTTGTTTCATACGTTTTTTACCTTCTTTTTGTTTCTCAAGAAGTTTTCTTTTTCTCGTGATGTCGCCGCCGTAGCATTTTGCAATCACATTTTTCCTAAGAGCCTGCACGTTAGTTCTCGAAATAACTTTCGAGCCAATAGCAGCTTGGATAGCAACTTCAAACATCTGACGTGGAATTAATTCTTTTAGTTTTGAGCAAAGCTTGCGTCCCCAGTCAGCAGATTTTTTGTTATGAACAATCGTAGAAAGGGCATCAACCGTTTCACCGTTCAATAAAATATCTAATTTAACTAAATCTTCTGTTCTATACTCAATAAATTCATAATCTAAGGAAGCATAGCCGCGAGAAATTGATTTTAATTTATCAAAGAAATCGAAAACCACTTCTGAAAGTGGAAGCTCAAACTCCACATCAACTCTTTCAGCGGAAAGATATGTCGTATTTTTCAAAATACCGCGTCTATCAATGCAGAGCTTCATTACATTTCCAAGGTATTCATCTGGAGTAATTATTTGCGCCCTAATAAATGGCTCTTGTATTTCAGCAATATTCCCACGATCGGGCAGCTGAGCTGGATTGTCAATAAAAAATTCTTCTGAATTGGTTTTAATGACTTTATATCTAACGTTTGGAACGGTTGAAACGATGTTTTGGTCAAACTCGCGTTCCAGACGCTCTTGCACAATTTCTAAATGAAGAAGTCCGAGAAAGCCACAACGGAAGCCGAAACCGAGTGCGCTTGAACTTTCCGGCTCATAAGTAATAGCGGAGTCGTTAAGCACTAACTTAGCAAGCGATTCACGCAAATCTTCAAAGTCTGCTGCGTCTGAAGGATAAATCCCACTAAATACCATCGGCTTGACAATTCTAAAACCTTCGATAGGCTTGTCGCAAGGGTGATTAAAATTTGTAATTGTGTCGCCGACTTTGGTGTCTTGCAAATTTCTTATGCTTGCAATCAAATATCCCACGTTCCCGGCGGAAAGCTCACCAGTGCGAAAGCGTTTCATGTGCATAGTTCCAACCTCTTCAACTTCATAGCTTTGCTGAGTAGCGTAAAAATAAATTTTATCTTTTTCTTTCAGCACGCCATCGAAAACCCTTGTATTTACAATCACACCTCTATAAGTATCGAAAACAGAATCATAAATCAAGGCACGCAAAGGTGCGTTTGGGTCGCCTTTTGGCGGTGGAATTCTATGCACGATTTCTTCTAAAATTTCTTCAATACCGATACCTTGCTTCGCAGAACAACTTAAAATATCAGTTTCGGAACAGCCAATTAAATCAATGATTTGCTGCTTCACTGTGTCCATAGTGGTTGCGGCGCTTGGAAGGTCAATTTTATTCATTACTGGAATAATTTCCAAATCAGAATCGATTGCCATATAAAGATTGCTAATCGTTTGAGCCTCAACGCCTTGAGTCGCATCAACAATTAGCAAAGCGCCCTCGCAAGCTGCAAGTGAGCGTGAAACTTCGTAAGAAAAATCAACGTGTCCGGGAGTATCAATCAAATTTAAAATGTAGTCTTTGCCGTCTTTTGCTTTGTATTCCATTTGTATTGCGTGGAGCTTGATAGTAATTCCGCGTTCTTGTTCCAATGGGTTATTGTCGAGAATTTGATTTGTAGTCATCTCTCGCGAGCTGACACGTCCAGTTTTTTCAAGTAATCTATCGGCTAAAGTAGACTTGCCGTGGTCTATGTGAGCAATTATGCAAAAATTTCTTATATTGTTCATCTGTATTTATAAATTATATAAACTACAAATTTACGAAAAATTCATTGTTTTGTAAACAATTCATTTATAAATTGATAAAGTTATGTTTCTTCCTCCTTCCCAAGTTCAACTTGGGAGGGAGAACAAAGCTGTTAGATGGACTCCTCAAGGAGCTTTTTCAAAATGCAAATTTAGCAAGGGGTTGCAACCCCTTGCTCGAATGAAAAATAAAGAAATCCCTTAATCAAGAAAATCACCGCTCTGACAAATAATACATAATTTCCTATTCGTTTTTTTCATTATATTTGCTAAAAAAATATGCAAAGTATTTAGAATGAAATATTTAAACATAAGAGAAGAAGAGCTGAAAAACTTGATTGCCCAAGACTATTTCTGGCAATACGATTGCTCTAAAATTATAGGAAATGTCGATTTTT
>JAAYJM010000110.1 GCA_012522895.1 Ignavibacteria bacterium | reverse complement strand
TGAGGAAAGAAGTTGCTCAAATGGCTGTTGAAGCTGCCGAAAAAATCATTGACGCTAATCTTGATAAAGAAAAGCATTATCAGTTAGTTGAAAAATATATTGAGAAAATACCTAAGAATTAAATATGTTAGAAAAGCGTGTTTCGTTTAGATATGCTCGCGCATTGCTCGATACTGCATCAGAAAAAGGCTTGGCGGCTGAGGTTTTTAAAGATATTCAAAAGGTAAGAGCTACACTTGAAATTTCCAAAGAACTTCGCTCGCTAACAGAAAGTCCGGTTTTCCAATTATGGAAGAAAAAGCAGATTTATAAAGCTATTTTTACAGAAGAGAAAATTTCCGATTTAACAATGAATTTTCTAATTCTGCTGATTGATAAACGCCGCGGAGAGCTAATTATAAGTATTATCAGGCAGTATGAAATGCAGTATAACTTGCTGAATAATCGGCTCGAAGCCGATATTATTTCTGCCTTAGAGCTAAATGATGAATTGAAAAAACAAGTTATAGATAAATTACATAATTGGACTAAAAAAACAATTTTGCCAACTTTTATAGTTGATGAAAAAATAAAAGGTGGCTTGCTTGTTAGAATTGATGACTGGGTTTTCGATGCTTCAGTAAAGCATCAACTTGATACATTGTTTAAAAAACTTTCTGAAGGAATTGATTAAAAAATATAAATGAAGGAAAATTTATGATAGATGTAAGGCCTGAAGAGATTTCTGCGATATTAAGACGGCAACTATCTGGCTTTGAAAAAGAAGCAGACATTTATGAGGTTGGCACTGTCTTGCAAGTGGGAGACGGAGTAGCGCGCGTTTATGGATTGACAAAAGTAATGGCTTCTGAGCTTGTAGCTTTTCCGAATGATGTGTTTGGAATGGTGCTTAACCTCGAAGAGGATAATGTTGGAATTATGCTTTTTGGAGACGAAAGGCTTGTTAAAGAAGGGGATACCGTTAGAAGAACCGGAAAAATTGCCTCTGTTCCTGTTGGTAAAGAATTGCTTGGACGAGTGGTCAATCCGCTTGGAATTCCTATTGACGCAAAAGGAGATGTTCATACTACTAAATCTTTGCCAATAGAACGCAAGGCGCCAGGCGTCATATTCCGCCAACCAGTGAAAGAGCCACTACAAACGGGGCTAAAAGTTATTGATGCTCTAATCCCCATTGGCCGTGGGCAGCGTGAGCTTATTATTGGAGACAGGCAAACAGGGAAAACCGCGATAGCACTCGATACTATTATTAATCAAAAATATACACACTCCGAAGATGCAAAGAAAAAAGGTATTCAACCCGTGTATTGCATATACGTTGCGGTTGGACAAAAAGGCTCAACCGTCGCAAACGTAGTGTCTTATTTAGAGCAATTTGGAGCAATGGAATACACCACAGTCGTAGCGGCTAATGCTTCCGACCCTGCGCCATTGCAATATATCGCTCCTTTCTGTGGCTGCTCGATCGGTGAATATTTTAGAGATAATGGCATGCACTCCCTTGTGGTTTATGACGATTTATCCAAGCAAGCAGCAGCATATCGTCAGGTTTCATTGCTATTAAGAAGACCCCCGGGACGCGAGGCTTATCCAGGCGACATTTTCTATCTTCATAGCCGCTTGCTTGAAAGAGCAGCAAAGTATTCTGATGAAATGAAAGGTGGCTCGCTCACCGCGCTCCCGGTGATCGAAACTCAAGCTGGAGACGTTGCGGCATATATTCCAACAAACGTTATTTCTATTACTGATGGTCAAATTTATTTAGAGCCAAACCTGTTTAACTCTGGCATTCGTCCAGCGCTGAACGTAGGTATTTCCGTTTCTCGTGTTGGTGGGAATGCTCAGATTAAAGCGATGAAAAAAGTTGCAGGACCCTTAAAGCTCGATTTAGCGCAATATCGCGAGCTTGAAGCATTTGCAAAATTTGGTTCAGATCTCGATAAAGCAACTCAGCAGCAGTTAAGACGCGGTGCAAGGCTTACAGAAATTTTAAAGCAAAAACAATTCGTCCCTATGCCTGTAGAAAAGCAAGTTGCTTTGATTTGGACTGCTACAAATGGCTATTTAGACGATCTGCCGATAGATGTTTTAAATGAGTTTGAAAAAGAGCTTTTCCCAGAAATTGAAAATAATTTCCCAGAGTTATTTGAAGATATTTCCCTTAAGCGCGAGCTTACTGAAGAAATTTCAGATACTTTGAAAAAAGCTCTCGATAGCTTTATTGTTAAATTTAAGAAAAATAAAAACTTAGAATGATAATTGTAACTGGTGGCGCTGGGTTTATTGGTTCTTGCTTAGTGAAAAAGCTGAACGAGAATGGTATCAAAGATATTATTATCGTCGATCACCTTGGAAACAGTGAAAAATGGAAAAATTTAGTAGGGAAAAAGTATTTCGATTACATTGAAAAGAGTAAATTTCTTTCAATGCTAAGCGGCGATGCTCTTGGCTCTTTACCCGTAGAGGCGATTTTCCATTTTGGCGCTTGCTCCGACACTACTGAAACCGATGCAAGCTATGTGATGGATAATAATTACTATTATTCAAAAATGATAGCTCTTTTTGCTATTGAGAATAATATAAGATTTATTTATGCGAGCAGTGCCGCTACTTATGGAGATGGGCAAAAGGGTTATAGCGATTCTAAAGTCCAGAAGCTTGTTCCTTTAAATATTTATGGTTATTCCAAACAGGCATTCGATGAATGGGTGGAAAAAAATGGGCTGTTCAATCAATTTATCGGCTTAAAATTCTTTAACATCTTTGGTCCAAATGAATACCATAAAGGGAAAATGGCAAGTATGGTCTTCAAATCTTTCAAGCAAATAAAAGAAAGCGGGAAGGTTAAGCTATTCAAATCGAATAGCAGCGAGTATAGAGATGGCGAGCAGATGCGTGATTTCCTCTATGTTAAAGATGCAATAGAAGTAGTTTGGGACTTATACCGAAATCGCTTTCATGGTTTATTTAACCTTGGGTCTGGAAAAGCACGCTCCTGGAACGATTTAGCAAATTCTGTTTTTGCAGCATTGGATTTGGAGCCGAATATCGAATATGTGGATATACCCCAAGAATTAGTAGAGCAATATCAGAATTTCACAGAAGCTGATATGAGCAAACTAAAAGAAACTAAGCTGAATTTTAAGTTCAACAGCTTAGAAAATAACGTTAAAGATTATGTTTCGAACCATCTCGAAAAAAGATGGAAAAATTTTTAAGAGATTTCAATTAGGAGAATGTAAATGCCAACACCTCGCGATATTCGTAGAAGGATTGCAGCAGTAAAGAATAACGCAAAAATTACTCAAGCGATGAGAATGGTTGCTGCTTCGAAACTTAGGAGAGCGCAAGAAAAAATATGGTCGAACCGCCCTTATACAGAAAAGTTAGAGCTTGTGCTTAGCAATATGATTAGTGCTGTCGCTGAGGATTATACGAGCCCACTAATAGAACTGCGTAGCGATATTAAAAATGTCGCCGCAATAGTTGTCGCCTCAGACAAAGGGCTTTGTGGTAGCTTCAATGCGAATGTTTTGAAATTTGCTCATAACTATATCAAAGATGAGTTTTTGAGCAAAGGGCTGGATGTGCAGGTTACCCTTATTACAGTTGGAAGAAAATCGTTCGCCTATTTTAATAAAACAAATCTTTACATATTGAAAAATTACTCTGGCGTTTTTCAAAAATTAGAATTTTCCACTGCAAAAGATATTACAACTTTAATCACAGAAAAGTATTTAAACAATGAATTTGATGAAGTTCTAATATTTTTCAATGAATTTAAAAACCTGCTTAACCAGGTTCCAAAGGTAAAAAAACTTTTACCCATCGAACCAGCCCAAGTTGAGGAAGAAAAAGACGATTCAAAAATCAATTTGCATTACATTTTTGAACCGAACAAAGAATTAATCTTAGATACGCTTTTACCATTGCAATTAGATGTCCAAACCTGGGGCGCTTTGCTTGAATCAAATGCTGCACAGCAAGCAGCTCAAATGATGGCGATGGAAAATGCTACAAACAACGCAAACGAACTTGTTAAATACTTAGAATTAGCATATAATAAAGTTCGCCAGGCTTCAATTACAACAGAAATGCTTGAAATAGTAAGTGGCGCGGAGGCTATGCAAAAATCGTAGTTGCTCGCGAAGAATTTTTACTTTTGAGATATTTTAGCTGCTCGCTTTGAATTAAAATTAACTCGGGACGAGCAGCTTTTTTTATTGAAAGTAAAACATTTTAAAAAAGCAAAAGTTGGCATTATTTTTATTCCAAGCCAATTTCAGCAGCTATGGATTTCATTCCTTCTATTGTTTCTTTTATTAGCTCCTCAAGCGAGATGCCAAGCATTTCAGCTCCTTTAAGTATAATTTCGCGATTTGCTCCTGCAGCAAAAGACTTTTCTTTCCATTTTTTCTTCACGCTTTTTACCCCTAAATCTATTATGCTTTTTGATGGACGAACTAAAACGCAAGCTGTGATTAGTCCTGTTAGCTCGTCAATGGCATAAAGAGTTTTTTCTAATTGAGTTAAAGGCTCAACATCGTTTATAATGCCAAATCCATGCGAGATAACAGCCCGTATGTATTCATCGTCCCAATTTAGCTCTTTTAAAATCTGCTCTGTTTTTATGCAATGCTCTTGAGGAAATTTTTCATAATCCAAATCGTGAACTAAGCCAATAATTCCCCATTTTTCGGCGTCCTCATTGTTAAGTTTAGCAAAATGACGCATCACAGCTTCAACTGATTTGGCGTGATTGATAAGGGATTCGCTTTGATTGTATAGCAGTAAAAGTGATAAAGCCTCCTCGCGGCTCGGAATTATTTTTGACATAGTGATTTGCTAAAATATATATTGTTTAAAAAATTGTTTCTGTGCTTAATGTGCCGTCATCATTCCTGAAAACTATTTCAGTTTTAAAAATTGGTTTGTCGCTTATAATTGGTTCTTTAAATAAATGCTTGATGCCCAGGTCGCCAATAACTGCTTTAATATGAATAAACAAGCTAACGACCTCACTCAGCTCATCGCTATTAAAATAAAAAGTAGTATTTTCAAGCGTCCCATCGCTCTCAATTTCAAATAAGGTTAATTGGGAGGCTTCTTCTTCTGTAAAAGATGGCTGAACAGTTTTAATATTGCATTTATCAACATTGAAAAGGCGGCAGGTATAAATTTGCTTATCTTCTGCTTCATATTGAATTATGGCATCGAAAATGCCCGCTTCGTCTATATTTATATACAGCTCTTTTAAGCCACCTAATTGCTTGCCGTTTATATAACAAGCGGTTTGCTCTAATAGTCCATTACTCTCTATTGCAAAAGTTTCTATCATCTTAAACTATATATTTTACTTTATAAAACAATTAAAATTCGTTATAATAACACAAGTCTATTGCCATTCATATCAATATCTCCCGCTGTGAATCCTTTGCATAGCCATTCCGAGCTACGGCGAGGAATCCAGGAAAGAAATCCCTTAATTTGAGATTTAAAAATCTTCATCATCAAATAAACATTAAAAGGCTAATGCCCATCACAATCATACCGCCAACCATCCCATAAACAGCGTAATGCCCGGTATCATATTCGCGAGCAGTTGGCAAAAGCTCGTCCAAAGAAATGAAGACCATAATTCCGGCAACAAAAGCAAAAACTATACCCATTGTGGTGTCGTTAATAAAAGGTAAAAGCAAAAGGTATCCGACTATTCCACCAACAGGCTCAGCTAAACCAGAAGCAAAAGACAGCCAAAATGCTTTTTTCTTACTTCCCGTTGCGTAATAAACTGGAACGGAAACCGCAATTCCCTCGGGTATATTATGGATTGCAATAGCGATTGCGATAGAAATTCCGATTGTCGGCTTTTGCATTGCAGCAGTAAAGGTCGCCAAGCCTTCTGGAAAATTATGGATTGCAATAGCGAGAGCTACAAAAACACCCATTCGGTAGAGCTTTCTATTGCTTTCATCGAATTTATTCATTTCTTCTATTGACCTTGGCTCGTGTGGATTTTCATATTTCGGAATCAATCTATCAATAATTAAAATGAAAAATATGCCCGAAAGGAAAGAAATAAAAGAAATAGAAGCAGCAGAAAATTCGTTATTGTAAGAAATTAGAAGTGCTTCTTTGCTACTTTCAAGCAATTCAACAAAAGAGACGTAAATCATTACACCAGCAGAAAATCCGAGTGAAGTTGATAAAAATCTTTTGCTTGTTTTTTTTGTGAAAAATGCCATTGCACTACCAATTCCAGTGGAAAGGCCGGCAAGCGTAGTTAAAAGCAATGCAAAAAGAACAGTGCTTGTGTTATATTCCATATTGAAAATTTTCTGTTAAACTTAAAACTCTATTAAAACGATTTTCACTGTAATTTACTCTATGACGATTTAGCGCAATTATTCTTATATTAAAGAATCGGCTCAAGTTTTATATTACTTAACTTTTATTTCTATAAAAACCTGTGAAAAATTTTGTTTGCTTTTCGGAAATCTTAGTTCGATAATGTAGTTCTCGTCTTGCTGTTTTTTTATTGTTGCGTTTTCAATACTTTCTATTTCAAAATCTTTACAGTAAAGTTCAAATTCAAAATTGGAGTTTTCAGCGCCCTCCACTATAATTGAATATATGTTTTCATTAAAACTTGTTGAAATTATTTTGTAAGGAAAATCATCTTTAAAAGCATAAAACTTTTGTAGTGGCAAAAGCGAGATACCTTTTGTGTGGTAAACATCTACGACAGTAACGGCTCTTAAAATTATGGGGAGTTTTGGGACCAAAGCATTTTCAGTTTCTTCAATCTTTGCTTTATATGGAATGCCGTTAATCATTGCAGTTCCAAAAACTGTTCCGAATGGATAAAGCGGCTCTAAATCTATTTTTAAATGAGATGTGTCTGCTTTTTCAAAGTAGAAGCGGGTTCGCTCAGGCAATCGAAGCATTTTCATAAAAATTTTGTGATTTGCTATTTCATAATTTTTTAAAATAGTAGAATCCCAATTTGCTGGAAAAAATGTAGAAATCTTTATATTGTATTCCGCTATGCTATCAATATTTATAAGTTTATTGAAATTAAGAGAGTTGCGCGTGCTATCACTTTCCTTTACTTGGACTATGCTTTCATAATTAATATTCAAATCTTTCGCTTTTTCAATTTTTTTCTTTAAAAAAGAGTTAAATTTTTCACTTATTATTTTTTCAGACCACAAGCGATTTAAAATCGGGTCTGGCGTAATTAGAGAAAGGGAGCTGTCTAAAAGTGCCTTCCAGTAATTGCTTGTGTTTTCGATAATTATTTCTGGATCTGATATAAGATTGTTAAAATTCTCAATGGATTGAATAAGATTTTCATAAAAATTAAGTTGCGTAAATACAAAATTTACTGCTTCGTTTTCGCTGCACTTGAAATTGCAAACAACTTCAATAAGATCGCTTTCTTTTTTTTCAAACTTTAAATCTTTTACAGCTGCATTTGTTCCGATTGCATAGCTTTTTTGATATTTCAAAAAATTAATGAGTATTGCGTTTAAAGATCTGTCAAAGCTATACTGAACCTCTTTTTCTAAGCTTTCTACGTTTAAAAAGCTTAAATCTATTTCAAAAGAAAAAGCGCAATCAGCTGCATCGGAAAGAAGATTGACATAGCTTAAGCATACTGTAGGGCTTTCAACTTCATAGCTAATTGTTTCTAAATACTGCGTTTCATTTTTCTTTTTTATTGCTCGTGAAAAATAATTTGGGAAATCGCTTTTGTCAGTAGAAGAATAAAGCTCTGGTTCTTTTACTTTGCCAGCTTTGTTAAAATTAAAGGAATCTATTTTTAGCAATGGGAATAAGTAAAGCGAATACAAAGAATTGCTTTTCTGAAGTCCAATTTCAGCGTATTCTCCGAGTATAAATTGGGCATTATTAGTTTCAGCCTTTAAACAGTTGCTAAAAGCAAAAGCAAGCAGACAAGCAATAAGATAACATTTTAAATTTTTCATTGAAATCATTTCCTCCTTGACAGGAAAAGGGTAGTGAAATACCGAACAGTCCTTTGTATTTATCTTCTTTTACGAGAAAAGAATTTTCCCCCTTTGAAAAAGGGGGCTGGGAGGATTTCCCGATTTCTGTTCTGGAAAAATCATACACCCTTATTCTACAAAAATTATATGTTTGCATTTTCATTATGAAAAAAGATTTTCACAAATAAAAAAAAGATATTTCACAATTTAATGAAATATCTTTTTTTCTTAGATAAATTTACGGAAAAAGTTCAAATTTGTAAAATAATTTAGCTTCCAATAAACTCTTTATATTTAGCTGCAGTCATCAAAGAATCAAGCTCTGCTGGGTTTTCTATTTCAATTTTAATCATCCAGCCCTCGCCATAAGGATCTTGATTAACTATTTCGGGATTGCTGTTTATCTCACGATTAACTTGAATGACTTTGCCAGAGCAAGGAGCGTTAACGTCTGTAACTGTTTTTACAGCTTCAATCGTTCCGAAGCTTTCATCTTTCACTATTTCTACCAAATCCTCTGCAATATCAACATAAACAACATCTCCAAGCTCGGATTGAGCGTGATAACTAATACCGATTGTGCCAATATTGTCTTCTACTTTAATCCACTCGTGGTCAGCAGAATACTTTAAATT
>JAAYJM010000109.1 GCA_012522895.1 Ignavibacteria bacterium | reverse complement strand
GTAATAATATACATATATACTTAATCAATATATTTATTATTCAAACGTTAAAAAATAATATTAAATATTTAAAAAGAATAATCAATTCAAGAATTAATGAAAAGGGTTTTTAAGATGGAACAATCAAAACAATGCTATAAGAAAAATTTTCTTACAAATGTGATTGTAAGAATTGATTTTATTAATCCAATTGATGAAATTCAAGAAAAAATTCCGAATGAATTAAGCAAAAATTTGATGAAATTATTTCCTATTATTGAACCAAATACTATTACTCATGGCTCTTTTAAAATAGATGTTAATAATCTTGAACCTCGGGGTATTGAAAAAAGAAATGTAAATCAGTGGAAATTATTTAATCAAGATAGAACAAGAATACTTGAATTTGATATGTATCATTTTGCTATGATTTTTAATAAATATGAAAGTTTTGATAGTTTTAGTGATTTATTTTTAAAATCAGTAAACTACTTGTTAAGTCAATTTACTCAGATTCAAGTCAGGCGGCTTGGATTAAGATATATCAATGAAATAAATATACCTGGAAAAACTTTCAATTGGAGAGGATTTATTAGTTCTAAATTAACATCTTTGTTAGATTCTGTTGAAGATAAAAGTATTATTTCAAGAGCATTAAGTTCAATTGATTTGAAATTTGAAGAATATAGAGTAAAATTTCAATTTGGTATGCATAATCCAGATTTCCCCTCAACAATAAAAAAGTAGCAGTTTATTTTAGATTATGATGCAGTTTCTGAAAGTTTATTAAATTTAGAAGATATAAAAGATTTACTACCTAAATTACATGCTCAGATAAATAAACTATTTGAGCAATCAATTGGAAACAAGTTAAAGGAGCTTTTAAATGGAAAAGAATAATTATTTATATGAAATGGATTATTTTGATAACGATCTAACTAAATTAGAAAGCAGTGAATCTAAAGACTTAGAAACTGAATTAAATAAATATAAAGAAGAACAAGAAGATGACATAGCTAAATATAAGAGCACCAAACCTTATCGTAAAGTAATTAAAGGAAGAATAATTAATGATAAAAATTCTTAACGATAAACAGCTGATATTGCATCAGGGTGATATTATTAAAGATGTTGAACTTGTTGAGAATGTTATAGAACAAGATTGTAATATTACAGTTTCCAAGATTGTTTTTCCTTATATTATTGTTTTGACTCAAGATTGCGATTTAACATGGGATTATAATAACAGGAATTCAGAAAAAAACAATCAAGATAAGTATCTTATTTCAACAATCGTGGCTCCATTATATAATTATGACAAGTTTTTAATTGGTGAACAACTTCTAGGTATAAAAAGAAAAATGCAAGTATATGGAATTAAAGAAAATTCAGTAACCAAAATTATTAAACAAAACAACAATCCAAGGTATCATTATTTAGAGTTTCCTGTAGATATTGATATAGTCAATTCTATTATTGATTTTAAACATTATTTTTCTGTAGGCACAGAGTATTTATATTCTATTTATAAAGATAATTTTACTTGTAGAGTTGATATTTTATATCGAGAATTAATTTCTCAACGTTTTGCAAATTTTCTATCCCGAATTGGATTACCTGAAGAAAAACAATAATATAATTCCTTTCGGGGTAAATTGGAAATTGTAGAAAAAGAAGGTGTGGCACATCTATATAGAATAACAAAAAAGGAAAATTTTATGGAAATAGAACTAAAAGAAATTACTGCAAAAGAATTGGCTGATGGCTATAAAGACAATTCTGAAGAAGGCGTTATTGGATACGCTGGCAAACTCGATATTCGCCCTCCATACCAACGGGAGTTCATTTACAAAGATAAGCAAAGAGACGCTGTAATCAACACAATTACAAAGGGATTCCCGCTTAATGTAATGTATTGGGCTGTCAGAGATGATGGAAATTTTGAAATAATTGACGGACAGCAGCGGACTATTTCACTCTGTCAATATTTGACTGGCGAATTTTCTTTCGAACAAAGATATTTTCATAATCTACAAGATGACGAGAAGGAACAAATACTTAATTATAAACTGATGATTTATTTATGCAGTGGAACTGATAGCGAAAAACTTGAATGGTTTAAAACAATAAACATTGCGGGTGAAAAATTGACAGACCAGGAGTTAAGAAACGCAGTTTATTCTGGCAGTTGGGTTTCTGATGCAAAAAGGTATTTTAGTAAAAATGGCTGCGTTGCTTATCAAATCGGAAGTGATTATTTAAGCGGTTCGTCAATCAGGCAGGAATATTTAGAAACCGCTATTGCTTGGATTTCCGAAGGGAAAATAGAAGAATATATGGCGAAACATCAGAATGACCCGAATGCAAATGCGCTGTGGATTTACTTTCAATCTGTGATTTCATGGGTTTCTGCTACTTTTACTAATAAAAGGAAATATTTGAAAGGTGTTGATTGGGGCTGGCTTTACAACAAATATAAAGATGTTTTATACGATGCAAAAGAAGTAGAAGAAAAAACAGCAAAATTAATTTTTGATGACGATGTTACAAAAAAGAGTGGAATTTATCCTTTCATATTAACTGGCGATGAAAAATATTTATCAATCCGTGCTTTTACCGATTCAATGAAACAAAAGGTATATGAAAAGCAAAACGGGATTTGCGCCAAATGCGGGAAGCACTTTGATATTTCAGAAATGGAAGCCGACCACATTACTCCCTGGCATCTCGGCGGCAAAACAAATGAAGATAATTGCCAGTTGCTTTGCAAAGAAGACAACAGAAGGAAATCTGGGAAGTAAAAAGAAAAGATGTGCCACACTTTTAAAGTGTGGCACATCTCTATTTGAACATCTATAATAAGATCTGAAAACTAAGGCATTTCAAAGGCAACTATTCGGGTTTGGTCTTTGTATTTCAAGTGAAGCAAAATTGTTTCACCCGATTTTTTGCTATTAATAATTTTCTTTAAATCCGATGGCGATTTAATGTCCTTTCGGTCTGCTTTCGTAATCACACCGTTTGGCGAAAGCCCACGCTGCTCAGCTAAACTATAACGCTTTATTTTGGAAACATAAGCTCCTTGCTTAACATCAAATTTATCTTTAATGTCTTTGCTGAGCGATTCAACAGTAAAGCCAAGCTGCTCAAATTCGACAGTAGAAGAAAGTTCCTCTTTGTCGTCATCGCCTTTTGACGCAAGTTCTTCAGCTTCGCCATCGCGCGGCTCAAGTTTTACGTTCTTATTAATCTTTTTTCCATCGCGCCAAATTGTCAAATTCACTTTGTCGCCAGCTCTTTTAAGAACGAGTCGGCTCTGCAATTCGTTTGAAGTGGAGATGGTCTTTCCATCAACTTCAAGAATCACATCACCAGATTCAAGACCCGATTTTTCAGCAGGAGAATCTTTTAGCACATTGTGAACCAGGGCGCCCTCCACTTTCTCAAGTCCAAGAGTTTTTGCATCAACCTCGTCAATAGTCCTTATGCTAACTCCGATATAGCCGCGGTTAATTTTTCCGTCATCCATCAAATCCAAAGCAACGGCACGCACCAAATCAATTGGAATAGCAAAGCCGTATCCAATGTAAGTTCCAGTCCTTGTTGCTATTGCGGTATTGATTCCAACTAAACTTCCGTTCAGGTTGAAAAGTCCACCACCACTATTTCCGGGATTGATTGCAGCGTCTGTCTGTATAAAATTTTCAATGGAATAGCCGTCCCTATCGCGAGAAAGTGAAAGTCCACCTCTTCCAATCGCACTGACAATGCCAGAAGTTATGGTTGAATTGAGACCCAAAGGATTCCCAACAGCTATCACCCATTCTCCAATTCTAACGTCATCAATATCAGCAAGATGAGCAACCGGCAAATCCTTTGCATCTATTTTTATCAGAGCTAAATCTGTGTGAGGGTCAGTTCCAATTAGCTCAGCTTTGTATTCCTTTTTATCATAAGTTTTTACGCTAATGCTGACGGCGTTTTCAACAACGTGATTATTTGTAACGATGTATCCGTTACTGGAAATGATTACACCAGAGCCGCTGCCTTCTGAGCGTCTTTTCCCTTGTTCTTCGCCTTCTCCTTTTGGAATTCCAAAAAATTCAAAAAAATCTTCAAATTGGTCATGGAAAGGGCTTTTTCTGCCAGATAATTCTATTTCTACATTAATGCTAACCACGGTAGGCAGAACTGCTTGACTAGCAGAAACGAAAGCGTTGTTTAAAGCATCAACTTGAGCGTTTTGCTCAACCGGGGCTTTGCTTGCTCCAATGCTGCTTTGAGCGAAAAGATTTGAAACAGAGTTGAAATTCAGTATTATTAAAGACAGGACAATTATGCCAATTACTGAGAGCGTAGCGCTGAAAATATATTTCTTTTTCATAAAAACCTCAGAAAATATTTTGACTAAAATCTAAAAAAATCGAATAAATTTATATTTTCCCTCCTAAATTCTTAATTATAATTCAAAAAAACAAACAAGGCTTAGTGCTGCTCAATACGATTGATTTACTTTAAAAAAAACATGAAATAAACGTTCAAATATTAAAATTATTTTTAAAATTAGGAAACGCATCGTTTTCAATTATTCTAATCGCGCTATAAAGTGGGACTTAAAATGCGTTACCCAATCCGATGTGAAAAACTACGCTGCTCAGCGCATTTTTTTTAGTGAAAATTGTTTTTCCTTCTCTTGCCGATGGATCATAGAGCGGGATAGCAAAATCCAACCTTATTGGTCCAATTGGAGTATTGTAGCGCAGTCCGAAACCACCTGCAAGAGCAAGCCCAGTAACATACTCGAACCATTTATTTTTAGAAATGTATTCACCTTGCTCGTCCAGAACTAACCAGCCAAAAGAATTTCCCCAGTCCAAAAAAGCTGTAATTCCGATATTTGCTATCTGCTCAGCTATTGTTGGGTCAATAGAGCTTGGCTTGGGAAAAGTATAGCGATATTCCAAACTCCCTTCGATTAAGGTATTACTTCCAACATAATCAGAAATAAAATTGTAAGTAACCTCGTCATTTTCAAGACCCAAATTCACTCCTTTGGTATATCTAAGCTTTCTTGATTGCCAGCCACGAACGCTGTTTGCTCCGCCTGCAAAAAATTGCCTTTCAAAAGGGATGTAAGAATTTCTTTTATCGAACCAATATATAAGCCCCTCCCTTTGTTTCAAAGCAAGGACAGATTGACTGTTTAAGCTCCAAAACCAGTAGTTTGCAAGCTGCACTCTAAAATATTTCGCAGCGCCCATTATTTTATTTTTTAAGCCAGAGGCATCAAGCAATAATTCGACTGGATAGAAAAAAACATTCCAGCCGTCAAGGTTGAGAGCAGAAAAATATCCTTTTGTTGGAGTGAAAGGGTTGTCCCGCGTATCTCCAAAAATCGAAAATCCAAAAATATCTGCGGTTAGCCAAGGAGATTTATTTTCTATATGCTCGGTCAAATTACTATAAAGGGAATAAACTCCCATTATATTCAAGCTGTCCTTTAAAGTCTTTGCTTTGCTTAAAGATTGGACTATAGCTTCGTCAAGATTTTGTGGGGACTGCCTTTCCAAAGTCAGATTTAGCTCCATTGAATTAAAATAAGTCCAGCGCGGCAAAGTTGTTGGAAACCTGATAGGCAAAGAGATAGTGTTAATCCGAAGATACTCGTCTAATGTGCGAAGCGACCAAAGGAATTGGAATGAAAGGCCGGTTCTTGCTCTTTCGAAACTTGTTAAAAATGGCTGAGCGAAATTTATACCAAATTGATACTCAAATTCTACTTGTGTAAAGTTAGAAAGAGAGCGGCTTATATCATTAATCGTAACACGGGCAAAAGGATTAATTGACTGGGCAGCGCCAAAAATGTTTCTATGGAAATAAGAAAGCTCAGCTCCGAGATTGACTAAATTATCTATTGCAGTTCTATTGAGAAAAGCTGAAAAGCCGTATTCCTGCTGCTTTTTATATTGAGTGAAGACGATAAAAGAAAGCGTTGAATCACTTTGCTGCTCGAAAATTGAAGAGGTATCAATTTTCACTAGCTCGAAAGTGCCGAGCGAGAGCATATTATCGCTTGAGCTTTGTATATTGGAATAGCTATAATAATCTCCTACTGAAAAAGCAAGCTGGCGGCTTTTCATAGAGCGTGAGACTACTTGCTGTCCTTTTGTGCTGTCAATGAATGTGATGCTTGCAATTTTCTGCCTTTTACCCGGAAAAAATTCTACAGTAATACTATCTGTTTTATTTACGCTGTCAATACTAATTATTGGGCTATCGAAATGCGAATAAAAATACCCGTTATTCAGCAATATTGATTGAATTATTATCACCTCGTTATCTAATTTTCCAAGCTTATAATATTCATTTACTTGAATTTGTTTATTGATTTCTATTAATCTTTTTGTTTCAGAATCAATGCTATCAAGATTTAGGTAATTTATTGATTTAATTGTATATTGCTTATTTTCAATTATATTAAATTTTAAAATATTTAGCATTGTTTTGTAATCTGGGAAAAATTCATAAGTTACTTCAACATCGTGAAACCCATTTTGAAAATAAAGATTAGTAATGCTTTCAAGGTCAATTTCAGCTTTCAATTTCTCAAAATATTGAATTTCATATTCCATTCGCTCTAGCACTGTGTTTAGAGTAGAAATTGTATAAGGAGGCAAAACATAGTCAGAAGCCGAGTTCATTTGTATTTGCTCTGAATAGTATTGCAAAATTCTATGGGACCAACTTCTATTTGTTGCTCTTGAAGGTATAAGGGATTTTATTTCTGAATCGCTAAAAAAAAGATTTCCTTCTACCTCTACCTTTCCTATTTCGAATAGTGTGGACTCTTTTGCAGAAGGTATTAAATTATCTGAAATGCTTTGCGAGCCGGCAACATTTTTGCAACAAGCAATCAGCAAAAGAATCAATATTCCCTTAAAATACTGCACATTCAAAAAAGCCATTTTGCTATGTATTAATCTTAAACTAATTGCTCATTCAATAAATTTAGCAAAAATATTTATTCACCATTTGTCGAAATTACAATATAATAATTTATTTTTTAAGAAAATTCTTGATTTCCTTAAGAGGAAGAAGTTTTTAGAGTATAAAGAAGGAGGCGCTGTTTGAACTTTTTATAAAAAGAAAAAAATAGATCAAAAATATTTTAAAAAAAAGACAAAAAATGAAAATATTACTTGACTTGTATTAGGAAATTGCTTAATTTTGTTTGTTAGAATATTAACAATGTGAAAATTTATACTTTATGAGAAAAATATCGCAGAAAACAATCGAGAGAATAATCATCTACAGGAAGCTTTTGAAGTGCTTTCAAGAGGCAGGCGAAACACAGACTTATTCCTATAAGATTGCTAATATGCTCAACACTAAGCCTTCACAAGTGCGTCGCGATTTAATGGAAATCGGCTATAGCGGCTCCCCGGCTCATGGGTATAATATCGAAGAGTTAATTAAAGCTATTACAAAATTGATTGACAGTCCAAACGCAGAGCCAGTGGTAATTGTCGGCGTTGGGAACTTGGGGCGCGCTATTATGGATTATAGCAATTCAATAGATAGCAATTTAAAAATAATCGCCGGCTTTGATAATAACGAAAGAAAAGTAAATAAAGTTTTTCACGGAATTCGCGTTTTTCACATAGATAATTTAAAGAAAATATTAAACGATAATAAAGTAAAAATAGCAATTATTACTACTAATAGAGAATCAGCTCAATCGGTTGCGCTTGACTTAATAAATTTTGGAGTAAATGGCATTCTTAACTTTACTCCGGCAAAATTAAACTTGCCAAGCAGCATAATTGTTGAAAATATTGATATGCTGGTCTCTTTAGAAAAAGTTGCATTCTTTTCGAGAAATATATAAAAGGAAAAACAATGTCAATGACTGCAATTGAACAGGTTATCGAAAAATATCCAGAAGCAAGAAGAGAATACCTAATTCCTCTCTTACAAGATATTCAGAGCTTAGAAGGATATTTATCAAAAGAATCGGTTGTAAAAGTTGGACAGCACTTAAAACTGCCCGCCAGCAAAATTTATGGCGTAGCTACTTTTTACAATCAATTTCGTTTTAACGCTCCCGGCAAATATCATATTCAAGTCTGCCGCGGAACAGCTTGCCACGTTAAAGGTTCATCAAGTTTATTAGATACCGTAACAAGAGAATTGAAAATTAAACCCGGGCAAACAACTCGCGATGGATTGTTTAGCTTGGAAGTAGTTGCATGCCTCGGCGCTTGCGGACTCGCTCCTCTCGTTTGCATTAATGGTGAATTCCACGCAAGTGTCGACAACAAAAAAATTAAGAAAATTTTAAAAGGTTTAACAACTGAGGGCAAAAAAAATGAATAAAAATGATATTTTAAAATGCTGCGACGAATGCTGGCATGAAAGTGAAAAGCCCTGCAATGATTATATTGACTGCTTGAATTCTGAGCCAAAGTGCCATACAAAAGAAGAATGTGCCGAGTTCTTGAAAACGAATTTTGCCAAACTTAGATATGATGTAATTGACAAACCAGTAGTCTTTATCGGAACCGGGACTTGCGGTCTTGGAGCCGGAGCAGGCAAAACTAAATCTGAAGTCCAAAACTTTTTTGATAAAAAAGGAATGGAAGTTCAAATTGTTGATGTAGGCTGCATCGGTATCTGCGCCCTCGAACCCATAATGGATATTCAAGTGCCAGGTAAAGCACGTCTTTCATTTAAGCAAGTTACAAGCGATGTGGTTGAAGAAATCTTTAGCGACTTTTTCAACGATAAAATAAACAATAAACACATTTTCGGACAGCACAGAAACGAAAAATTAGAAGCATATAGCGATGTGCCCTTTTTAGATGAGCATCCTTTCTTTGCTCACCAAACACGCAGGGTCCTTGAAAATTGCGGTATAATTAACCCAACAAGTATAGAAGAATACTTTGCACGCGGCGGCTTCAAAGCTTTATCAGAAGCACTACGCCGTCATACTCCAACCGAACTTTGCGACACCGTAGAAAAAAGCGGCCTCCAAGGTAGAGGTGGCGGTGGTTTTTCCACTGGAAGAAAATGGAAATTCACATCAAACGCAGCAGAAAAGCAACGCTACCTTGTTTGTAATGCAGACGAAGGCGACCCAGGCGCATTTATGGATAGAGCCGTCATTGAAGGCGACCCATATAAATTGCTTGAAGGTATGGCAATTACTGCTTATGCAATCGGAGCAAGCAAAGCGTATATTTACATTCGCGCAGAATACCCACTGGCTATTAAGCATCTCAATATTGCTATTGCAAGAGCAACTGAGTGTGGATTGCTCGGCACCAATATTCTTGATACTGGATTCAATCTCGACATAGTTATCAAAATGGGCGCTGGCGCTTTCGTTTGCGGTGAAGAAACTGCATTGCTCAATTCTATTGAAGGAAAAAGAGGAATGCCCAAGCCTCGCCCACCATATCCAGCAGTGAGCGGACTTTTCGGCAAACCGACCGTTATTAATAACGTTGAAACACTTGCAAATATTCCAAATATTATTGGAAATGGAGTAGATTGGTTCCGTTCAATAGGAACAGAAAAGAGCAAGGGAACAAAGGTCTTTGCACTTTCCGGAAATATTACCTTTACCGGCTTAGTCGAAGTAGCAATGGGAACAAAAGTTCGCGATGTTGTTTATGATATTGGCGGTGGTATTCCAAATGGTTTGAAATATAAAGCTGTCCAAATCGGAGGTCCCTCTGGCGGTTGTATTCCAGAGCATCTTTTGGACACTGAAATAGATTACGATTCCTTGAAAAAAGTAGGAGCTATGATGGGCTCAGGCGGGCTTGTCGTTATGGACGAAAGAACTTGTATGGTCGATGTGGCAAGCTTCTTTATGGACTTTATCCAAAGAGAAAGCTGCGGAAAATGTATTCCCTGCCGCGAAGGAACAAAGCAAATGCTCGAAATTTTGCATAGAATTACAAGCGCTCCCAAAAATGGACAAAGCACCGAAGAGCTTGAGCGTTATCAAAGCGTTATAAATTTGAATAGCTTAGCTAATGTGATTAAAGATACAAGCTTATGCGGTTTAGGCAAAACTGCTCCAAATCCAGTTCTTAGCACTTTAAAGTTCTTCAAAGAAGAATACGAGGCACATATTTTCAAGAGAAAATGCCCAGCTAAAGTATGCCAAGGATTGCTTACTTTCACAATTAACCCTGATGCTTGCACTGGTTGCACACTTTGTATCCGTGCTTGCCCATCAGACGCTATAATAGGCACATTAAAACATCCACACCATATTATACACGAAAAATGTATCGGCTGTGGCTCTTGCGTTGATGTATGTAGATTTAATGCAATTAATGTAGAATGATATTGGAGAAAGAAATGATTACCATAGAAGTAAATGATAAAAAATTAGAAGCAAAGCAAGGCGAAACAGTTTTATCTGCATTAAAAAGAGCTGGTATAAGCGTCCCAACTCTTTGCTATCTTGACGGAATGACACCAACGGGTGCTTGCAGAATGTGTGTTGTCGAAATTGATGGCTTTGCTGATTTGATTCCAAGCTGCGCCTTCCCGGTATCTGACGGAATGAAAATTCAAACAGATAGTCCAAGAGTATTAAATGCAAGAAAAACTATTGTAGAACTTTTGCTTGCAAATCACCCAGACGATTGCCTTTATTGTCCAAGGAATATGAATTGCGAACTGCAAAATCTTTCCGAAATTGCAGGAGTTACCGATAGAAAGTTTCTTGCTAAAAAATCAGAGCATTCACTTGATTTCTCAAGCCCTTCAATTATACGCGACCCGGAAAAATGTATTCTTTGCGGACGTTGCGTCCGAGTTTGCGAAGAAGTTCAAGGTGTTTCTGCTATTGACTTTATTGGCAGAGGTAGCCGCGCCATCGTTGCTACTGCTTTCAATGAAGGTATTAACGTTTCAAATTGTATTTTCTGCGGTCAATGTATAAACGTATGCCCGACAGGTGCTTTGACTGAAAAAAGCGATATTAAAAATGTGCTTAACGCAATTAACGACCCGAAAAAAACAGTTGTTTGCCAAATTGCACCAAGCGTTTCTGTTACCGTTGGTGAAGAATTTGGAATTAAGCTCGGGGAAGACGTTGCCGGTGTTATGACAAGTGCCTTAAAGCAAATTGGCTTTGATAGAGTGTTTGAAACTTCATTCTCTGCCGACCTTACAATTATGGAAGAAGCTGCTGAGCTGGTTAGTCGTATTGTAAACAAAGGCACGCTTCCAATGTTTACAAGTTGCTCGCCCGGCTGGGTTAAATTCATCGAACAGTATTATCCTCAACTGCTTGGAAATGTTTCTTCCTGCAAAAGCCCTCAGCAAATGCTCGGCTCATTGATTAAGAACTATTTCACAAAGAGCGAAGGAATTGATCCAAAAGATATTTATAGCGTTTCGATTATGCCTTGCACCGCAAAGAAATTTGAGGCTGGAAGAGGCGAGATGGGACTTGATGGCGTTGATGATATTGATGCCGTTTTGACAACCCGTGAGTTGGTTAAGCTGATTAAAATGAAGGGTTTGGATTTAAAATCGATTAACCCAATGTTGCCCGACGATCCATTTGGCGATAGAAGTTCTGCTGGTAAAATATTTGGTGTTACTGGTGGTGTGATGGAAGCAGCTATCAGAACTGCGTACAATATGATAACCGGCGAGGACTTAAAAAATCTCGTAATCAAAGAAGTTCGCGGATTGGAAGGCATAAAAGAAGCTACTGTTAAAATTGGCGATTTAGAAGTAAATGTTGCAGTTGCACACGGCTTAGGCAATGCTCGCAAGGTGATGGAAAGCATTATTTCCGGCGAAAAGAATTATCATTTTGTCGAGATAATGACCTGTCCAAATGGCTGCATTGGTGGCGGAGGACAGCCAATAGGATTAGATTTAGACGCTGTTCGCGCAAGAATGCAAGCTCTTTATCGCATTGACGAAAAAGAAGCTATTAGAACCTCCCACGACAATCCTTCTATAAAGAGGATTTACGATGAATTTCTTGGGAAGCCTAATAGTGAAATTAGTCATAAACTATTGCACACACACTATCACAAGCGCGAAGATATTTTAGTGTAATTAATTAGTGTAATTGATAGCAAAGTCAATTTTGTCAAACAGATAAGACAAAGCTAAAAAGCAAAGCAAGATGAGTAATCAAATTATAGAGATGTTTTCTAGGATTGCTGGAAAATATGACTTAATGAACGATTTGCTTTCCTTTACTTTGCATCGATTGTGGAAAAAGAAAATTCTGAAATATTGCAAGACGAAGCCAGAAGCAAAATTTTTGGATTGTGCAACCGGCACTGGAGACATTGCCATTTTGCTTGCTAAAAAGTTTAGGGAACTTGGCTCAGTCCTTGCAATAGATTTGAGCGAAGAAATGCTCGCGATTGCTAAAGAAAAGGCAAAACGCATTACTAATATAGATTTTGAAGTGGCTGATGTTGAAAAGTTGGAATATAAGGACGATTCATTCGATTGTGCAACTATTAGCTATGGCATTAGAAACGTAGCCCATTTAGACAAAGCTTTAAAGGAAATGGCAAGGGTGGTAAAATCAGATGGCAAGGTTGTGATTCTTGAGTTTGGAATGCCGAAAGGTTTATGGGGCTTATTGTTTAAATTTTATTCTTCGAACATCATCACTTTTGTAGGCAAAATTGTTGTAAAAGACTTTTTTGCCTACAAGTATTTACACGACACGGTTGCGGCTTTCCCTTGCGGAAATGACTTTTTAAAAAGAATGCATTACACAAATTCATATAAATCTACAAATATGAAAAGACTCTGCGGCGGTATTTCCTACATTTATGTAGGAGTACCCAAGTAGAGTGAAAATGCCCTCCCTTTCAATAAATAAGAAAAATTAAATTATAAAAACTGCATGGAAATTTCCCCATCCGCATGAAAATCCCCCCGACCCCCTTTTTCAAAGTGGGAGATAGAGTGGCAGCGTCATTCTGAATGTAGTGAAGAATCCAGAGAAGAAAATCCCCCGGCCCACTTTTCAAAGTTGGAGATTCTTTTTTAGATGGGAAACATAGAACAGTCCTGTATCCCCCGCTGGCGGGGCAGGGGGG
>JAAYJM010000108.1 GCA_012522895.1 Ignavibacteria bacterium | reverse complement strand
TTCAATTCGACGCTGAAAACTCTATGCTGTCTAAGTTGAAACTTCCCTTTACTCTTTTCTTTTGATTTGTCCATAACTTTTACCTATTTTTGTTGAAAAAAAGTAAACGTCATTTAGGACAAGACAGCTCGCCGATTCCTAATTCCCGATTCCCAATTCCTCATCATACAATTTCCTTAAAAGCTGAACATCTTTCCAAACATAAGGTTTCCAATTTGGATTACGCAAAAGAGCAGCGGGATGGTAAGTAACCATCGTTTTTATACCTTGATACTCAAAGATTTTTCCGCGAATTTCTCCCATACTGAGCTTATTTCCCAGCAAAGTATTTGCAGCAGTAAGCCCAAGAATTAGTATGAATTTTGGTTTTATAAGCTCAATTTGTTTTTCAAGATATGGAAGACATTGCTCAATTTCAGCTGGAAGTGGACGCCGATTTTCCGGTGGTCGGCACTTTAAAATATTCCCAATAAAAATATCTTTCCTTTCAAACTTAATGGCATCTAAAATATTTGTAAGGAGCTGTCCCGCTCTGCCGACAAAAGGCTCGCCTTGTGCGTCTTCATCGGCTCCAGGCGCCTCACCAATCACCATTAAATCTGCATTTGGATTTCCAGCTCCAAATACTAAATTCTTTCGCGTTGCTCCAAGCGGGCATTTTTGACATTTGCTGATTAAGTGCTTAAACTCGCCCAAATTAGTGCATTGCTTCAAAGTCTCATCGCTTTCAAATAAATCTAAATCACTTGCCGATGTATTTTCCTTTTCGATAAAAATTTCTTGCTTTTTATTGGAAATAGTATTAATTTCTTTTTTATCTATATTGCTTGCTTGTAATATAGTTTTATTTATATAAATCGTGTCGCCATAAATTTGGCGATATTGCGTTAAATAGTTGCTAATTTTCTCTATATTTGTTAAATTTTTACTCATTAAATTTCATATAGTTTTAGAAAAAAACATAATGCAAATTTAATAAAAAAAACCAAGCTTTTTCGTTTTTTTAACCAAATAGAAAGGAACAGAAATGGATTTATCTACAAATTATTTAGGACTCAACTTAAAGAATCCCTTTATAGTTGGGAGTTCTGGCTTAAGCTCGGACATTGCGAATTTAAAGGAAATGGAGAAATATGGAGCTGGCGCCATTGTCTTAAAGTCGCTTTTCGAAGAAGACATACTAATGGAAATGAAAGAAAATTTGAACCAAATGTCAAGACCAGCTAACATTTATCCCGAAATATTTGACGCATTCGATTTTAGCACAATCGAAGACAGCGTTTCCAAATATTTATTTCTTATTGAAGAAGCAAAAAAATCGCTTTCAACCCCGATTATTGCCTCTGTAAATTGCATTGACTCGAATGAATGGACTTCTTTCGCAAAAAGAATTCAAGATGCTAGCGCCGATGCTTTGGAATTGAACATATTTATAACGCCGACCGATATGGAGAGAACAAGTGCCGAAACCGAGCAAATTTATTTCGACATTATTGAGAAAGTAAAAAAAGAAATCAACATTCCAATTTCTGTAAAAATTAGCTACTTTTTCACTAATTTAGCAAACACGGTGCAGCGTCTTTCTCAAAGCGGCGTTGCGGGTATCGTTTTGTTCAATAAGTTCTATCAATCAGACGTCAATATTGACAATCTTTCCATCGTTCCGGCTCCGCTATTCAGCAGTCCTTCCGATTTATACCAAACAATGCGTTGGATTGCAATAACGTCAAGCAGTGCTGCTTGCGACCTTGCAGCTTCCACAGGCGCCCACGATGCTAAATCGTTTATAAAATTACTTTTAACTGGTGCAAAAGCCGTTCAATTTACTTCTACCTTATACACACGCGGCATTCCATACATCGCAACGATTTTGGACGATTTGAAGAATTGGATGGAAAAGCACAGCTTCAATTCAATAAAAGAATTTAACGGAAAATTGAGTGCTGATAAAAATAAAGACCAAGGCGCATTTTTGAGAGTTCAATTTATGAAACATTACAGCGAAAAGAATTAGAAATTATTTATTTCCTTAAAATAATTGTAAGATAAAAGTTAATTAGCATTTTAAAAAGAAATAACGGTAGTCGGCAAACAGCAAAAAACCGACTACCGACTACTGATTACCGACTACTAAACTATGAAAAGACTATACTTTGGAGATTGCCTTGACGTCTTGAAGGAGCTTTCTGAAAAGCACCCAGAGGGATTTATTGATTTAATTTACATTGACCCGCCCTTTAATTCAAAAAGGAATTATAATATTCTTTTTGAAGATATTGATATGAGCGATGTAAAGGCGCAAAAGGAAGCTTTTTCGGATACTTGGAGCAGAGTCAAGTATATTGATTCGATGAATGAATTACTTGAGCTGGGTCAAATGGAACTCTATAATTTTTTAAAAATGTTCGAAAATATTAATGCAAGCATTACTGCCTATTTAACTACAATCGCGATTCGTTTGCATTATATAAAAAAGGTTTTAAAGGATACTGGCAGTTTTTACTTCCATTGCGATACAAATATGGGGCATTATATAAAAATAATATGCGACTTAGTTTTTGAGAAAAAGAATTTTATTAATGAGATTGTGTGGAGCTATCAAGGAACTGGAGAACCTAAAAGAAGTTTTAAAAGAAAGCATGACACAATTTTTTTCTATTCAAAAACAAACAATTATTTTTTTAGCGATAGCGAGACAAAAGAGCAGATAAGCGATTTTTCTAAATCAAAATACACAAAGCAAGACGAAAAAGGCTGGTATAAGAAAATAAGGCACAAAGACGGTAAAGTTTATAAACAATATATGAAAGAAGCAATGCGGCTTCGAGATGTTTGGGATATTCCGATTATTAATGCAATGGCTAAAGAGCGTTTGGGCTACCCAACTCAAAAGCCCGAAGCACTGCTCGAACGCATTATTAAAGCAAGTAGCAATGAAGGTGATGTGGTAGCGGATTTCTTTTGCGGTTGCGGAACAAGTATTGCTGTTGCTGAAAAGCT
>JAAYJM010000107.1 GCA_012522895.1 Ignavibacteria bacterium | reverse complement strand
CACTTTGCAAATAAGAAAATCTTCTTTATTATTATTTCTATATTATTATAGAATTACAAAAATAAAACATATTTAATTAAATAGAAAATAAATTTTTATTAAAAGATGTCATCGAACTTTATTTCGTTTTGCAATAAACTCTCTTAACGGTTTATCGAAACTGTCTGAAGTTACGATTAAATTATAATCTACATTGTTTTTAACGCATTGCCTTTTTATTTGTTCGATAAACTCTTCCATTGTTTGCTTGTATTCTTTTTGAATGTGATAAGGCAAGGTTAAAAGCTCCTCTTTTGTTTCTAAGTCTCTAAAAGTTGCGCCAGAGCCAAGCTCGAAATCAATTTCTCTTGGGTCAAGTATATGGAAAACAATAAGATCATGATTTTTATGTCGAAAATGTCTTATCGCATTCAAAATAGATTCCGGCTCATCAAAAAAATCGGACATAATGACCACCAGACCACGTCTTTTAATCCGCTCCGCAAGTCCGTCCAGCGCTTTTGCTGTTCCAGTTTCATTAGAGGTTTCTGTTCGAGCAAGAGTTCTCAATATTTCGTGAATATAAGATGCTTTCGATTTTGGCGGGAGATAGGTCTCTATTTCCGTATCGTAAAGAGCTAAACCAGTTGCATCACGCTGATTTATTAGCATATAAGCAATGGCAGCAGCAAGATAAATTGCGTATTCAAATTTAGGGATATTGCCTTTGGAAGTATAAGCCATCGAGCCGCTTTTATCAAGAACTATATTGCAGCGTAAGTTCGTTTCTTCTTCAAATTCCTTGACGTAATAGCGGTTCGTTCTTGCAAAAACTTTCCAATCTATGTGGCGTGTTTCATCACCCGGGCGGTATTGACGATGCTCAGCAAATTCAACGCTGAAGCCGTGATAAGGAGATTTATGTAAGCCAGTAATAAAACCTTCTACAACTAAACGTGCTTTAAGTTCAATATTATCTAATTTTGCTATTGTCTCCGGTTCTAAGTATTTTTTATAATCAGTTTTCATTCTGCTAGTCTGTTCTCTGTTGTCAGTAGTCTATTCTCTGTTGTCAGTTCCTGTTTTTAATGCGTTTAATCCTTTATTTCCCAGTAAATATCGGCACGTAGCTTTTCGATCCATTGTAGAAACATCTTTTCTTGCTTGTTAAGTGTAGCAAATTGCTCTAAGTCCAGATAATCTTCTTTTAAATCGGCTTTGTGGGCTGGGATTGTTCTTTTTTTATAAATAATATGATAAGACAGTTTTGGCTCTGAATTGTATGCAACAGGCTCAGTGATTTCTCCATCGGAAATGGAATTAAGAGCATCTAAAAAATTTTTTGGAATATAGGCAAGTGGCAACTTCCCAATCAAACCGCCAAAGCCCTTAGTTTCCTTTTCATCTGAATGCTGCTTTGCTAATGCTTCAAAATCGCCTGTCTTCTCAAATTCTCTTTTTAGCGCGTTTAAAATACTTTTCACTGTGTCGATATCCGCATCAGATGGACCAAATTTCAACAAAATATGCTGAGAGTGCAAAGAATCCTTGTTCTTATTAACGGTTCTAATGATATGATAACCGAAAGGAGTTTCTACCGGATCGGAAATTTTGCCAATTTGCAAAGTAAAAGCAGCTTGCTCAAATTCCTTTATGAATTTCCCTTTTTCTATCCAACCAAGATCGCCACCATAAGCAGCAGTTCCAGGGTCTTTGCTATATCTTTTAGCAAAATCGGCAAAATCGCCACCATTTAATATAGAGTCCTTAATTCTCATTCCAAGCTCATAAGCAGATTTTTTTATATCCTCCCCCGTGCCCACATTTTTCACCAAATGATAAATTTCAATTTTTTCTGGCACCTCGGGCAGCTCAGAAATAAACTCCTTGTAATAATCTTCTACTTCTTTTGGACTTGCTTTTAGGTTTCCAAACTCCTGCTGCCTAATTTTTTCGACCATTATCTGCTTTTTCAAGTCATCATAGTATTCGGCTTGCAATCTTGAAAGGGACATACCGTAAACGTCTTCTATTCGCTTTGTAGAGCCGTAGTGCTTTGCTAAATTTGCTATATGATATTCCCATCGCTGGGTAATCTCTTCATCGCTCACCTCAATAGAATCCTCAAAAGCTTTTGCAACTATTAGCTTTTGATTAATCATATCGTTTAAAACAGCATCAAATATTTCTTTATCATCTGGATTAATTTTTGGATCTTGCTGAACGAGAAAAGCAATTTGCCCAATCACATCGGAGTGCATTATCATTTCGTTTCCAACCACCGCAACAATTTTATCCAAGACCTGTTGAGCGGGGGCGGAATTTATAGAAGCAAGAAAAGACAGCAAAGCAATTATCAAAACGATTGAAGATTGCTTTCCTTTTTTTATGCTTTTTCTTTTATGCAAAGGGCAAAAATTTACTGCCTTATTTTTCATTACTTGTTTGATTTTTTAATTTGACCAACAACAGAAACGATTTTTTTCTTATCTATATTAACTGCGAACTTAGTTTTAAGCTCTTTGATCCAATTTTCTGTTAGCTGCTTTTGTAAAATATCTTGCACTTCTGGAGCAAAATCAGGAATTGCTTCTTCAAAGGTTTTTGGACGCGGGCCCTCGTATTTATTTACTTTAATAATAGAAAAACCGCGCTCAAAAGGAGTGGGTGGCAAAATTGCTCCAACTTTTGGATTCAAGGTATCAACTAATTTAGCAATTTTGCTGTCTTTTATATAGCAAAGTCCCCAATTCCCCCGCTTTTCTCTATAGCCCGCTCTTTGACTGTGCTGCTCAGCTAATTGCTCAAAATCATCTGAGTTTTGAGCTAATTTATAAACTTCTTGGGCAGCCGAATCGCTAAGCATATATATTTCCGTTAAGTCGTAAGCTGGGCTTGTTCTATACCTGCTTTTTGTGGAATCGTAATAAGTTTTTGCTAAAGTGGTGTCGAATTTTAATTTATCCCACACCTCAAGAGCTTCTACTTTGAAAAGCAGTATCCCATCGCGAAATTCTTGCATTAAAGCTGCGAAGTCGGGATAACTCTTTTCCAATTCCACTGCTATTGTGTTGAATAGCGGCTCTTCAACTAATTTATTTATTCCACGCTTAAAGCCTTGCTCGTTTAAGGAAAGCCCGCGCAGTTCATTCTTAGTTTTTGTGTAATCAAGAAACTCGCCAATCGTAGTGCTTTTATTGATAAAAGAATAGAGCTGTTTTTTATACATTTCAGCTGGAATGTCGCGAGCCCATGCGCTGTCAAGATTTGTCTTAGTAGTATCAAGATGAGAAATAACTGTTTTTAAAAGATCTTCATTGATTTTTAAGCCATAAGCTATTTTTAAAGAATCAAGCATTTCCCTTTTGTCTTGCTCAAGATAAATGCGTTTATATAATTTTTTTATGTCTTCCTTTTCTTTTTCAATTTCTGGAAATTTAGTCGAATCGCGAATAATGATATGAATGCCATAATCTGTATAAACTTTGCCAGAATACGTTCCATCGTGCAAATCGTAAAGTGCGTCAACAAATTCCGGAACTAAGATTTTGCCGGATTCCGTAAAACCAGTAGAGCGAGAATACCATTCTCCAAAATCGCCACCATTTGCTGCACTTTGCGGGTCGTCTGAATTTTCTTCAGCCAACTTAGAAAAAGACGCCCCTTTCTTTAAAAGGTTTAGCAAGCTGTCTGCTTTTTGAGAAACAGAAAAAGTATCGGATTGATAGATTTCAGAAAGCAAGATGTGTCGCGCCTTTACCAAAAGACGCGGCTCATCTTTTAATAATTTCAAAATTATATAGCCAAATTTTATATTAATTGGCTCTGGGTAAACCTCATCGGGCTTTAAGGAATAGACCGCATCTTCGATTTGCTTTTGAATATTGCCAGCAGTTATGAAATTATGAACTATACCACCTCTGCGGGCAGTTTCTTTATCATCTGAGGAATCTTGCGCTAATCCAAAAAAGTTTACGCCATCGGCAAGCAGTTTTAAAAGCCCATTAGCTTTTTCGTAAGCTATTATTGTATCGGCATTTGCTGGCTTATGAGTAACAACGATTATCGCAATTTGTTTTTCATACTCCCTTAATTTAGACATTCTTTCGATGGCTGGCTCAGTGAGTTTTTTTTCGTAATAAAATGATTCTGCTAAAATTTTCTTATTTGAATAAATATCTTGAATTATGCTTGAATCTTTATCGAAACCCCTACTTAAAGCATCTCGAACTTTTAAGCGGTAATTCACATAGAGCTCAATAAAATCGAACAAGCTGTCTTGAGAAATATTGTGCAATTCTAAATCCCGCCTATTCATATTCTTTTTAAATGCTTTTTCAATATCTGCGTAACTTATATTTTCTTTGCCAACAGTTGCAATGACCTGTTGCTTGGGATTGTTAATGCTTGCAGCTTTTGACTTTGCTTTCTGAGCGCTTAAAGTGTTGATAGACAAGAGGATTATCAAAGAAAAAGTTAATAATTTCACTATTTCTCTCATTATTCTTTCCTTATATACTTTTAATACTATTAACAAAATAAAAACGTTAAATTAAGTAAAAAATTGTAATTTTCTTATAATTAATCATTGCTTTTCAAGTTTTGGCTTCTTTTTATCGAAATCATTGTTATATCATCATATTGAGAAGTGCCAGCTGAAAAGAATTTTAGCTCATTAGAAATTTTATTTAGAATGTCCTGCGAGCTTAAATCTTTTACTGCTTTCAAGGTTTGAATTAGATTTTCCTCGCCATATTCTTCTTTTTCTACGTTTAAAGCCTCGCTTACTCCATCGGTGTATAAAAGCAATAAATCTCCATCGTTTATCGAAACATCTCCTTCTGTATAAGGAAAAGTGCTGTCGCTAATGCCGAGTATTATTCCACCTTCAACAAGATGTTCAACCCGTCCATTTTTTCTTAGCAAAATTGGGGGATTATGCCCGGCGTTTAAATAATGAAAATTACCGCTTTTCGTATTCAAAATGCCGCAAAAAAAAGTAACAAATTTATCGGGACTTGTATTTTGATACACAATAGAGTTTAATCGCTCAACTAATTCTTTTAGGCTGAAATGCAAGGGCGCCAAAACTTTTAAGGCAGCTTGGACATTTGCCATAAGCAAGGCAGCGGGCATCCCCTTGCCAGATACATCAGCAATCGCGATCAGCAATTCTTTGCTTGAAACGGGAATAAAATCGAAATAATCGCCACCCACATATTTTGATGGATAGCTGCATCCAACAATATCAAAATTTTCTACTTTCGGATTCCAATCTGGCAGCAGATTCCTCTGAATATCCAGCGCGAGTTGCAATTCTTTTTCTAATTGCTTTTTTTCAAGCTCTTGGGCAAAAAGTCGCTCATTTTCCAAAGCAGACATAGCGGTATTGCCTAATACTTCAATAAATTGCAAATTTTCTTCGCTAAAGTTTTCATTGCTCATTTTTTTGCCAATTACCAAAATACCTTTTTTAGTTCCTTGGACAATTAGCGGGGAAACAATTTTTGCTTCTAATTCTTTAATTATTTCTTTAAATTCTTTATTTTCATTTTGCCGAATAAATTTAGCTTGATTATATTCAAAAAAATAGTCTATTAAAGGCTCTGGCAGGTTTTTTTCAAAGCGATTTACAATTATTTCCTTTTCTCCTTTTTCGTTGATTAGCACAATTAAAAACCTGCTAACCATAAGCTGCCCCATCAAGCGATATGATAGCATTCTTAAAATATGCTTTTTGGGAAGCAAAGTGCTAAAATCCCTGCTCATTTCAAACATAGAAGTTAATAGCAAGTTTCTTTGCTCAACGCTGTTCTTCGCTTCGATAAGCGATTGGCTATTCCTTATATTTTGCAAAGCAACCGAGGAAACAGAGGCAACAATTTCTGCGTAATGCTTTTCGTCTTTTTGCAGTTTTGAGCGGTCAAGCGCTTCGCCCAAGTAGATAAGAGCAAAAATCTGCTGTTGGTAAGTTATTGGAATACAATATTTATAGCCCAAAGCTATCAGCTCTTTTTCTTTCTTTTTACTATTTCTTAAAATATGAAACTGTTTAAAGATTAAAAAAGAGTCTTTGCTTGGGCTTGCTTTCCCTTTAACAATTAAAGGAGTAATTGTTTCACCGTTTTTATGTGGAACAAGAACCACACCTCGAACTATTATCAGTTTTCCAATCAAAGAAAGAAGAGCGGTGTTTAAAATCAACCCCTCACTTTGCAATCCAACCAGTTTCGCACTTAAATCAATTACAGAATCTAACTTAATAGTAATTTTTTTTTGCTTGCTCATTAAATTATAATAGATATTATT
>JAAYJM010000106.1 GCA_012522895.1 Ignavibacteria bacterium | reverse complement strand
TAACAATACTTTCTTTTTTACTTTTCTCGATTAGCTCGCTTTTTGCTCAGGTGAAAGGAGAAGAGCCTATTGAGTTTAACCCCGATACTGTGTTTGTATTCCAATCTCCGCGCGATCTAATTAACCCTGTCCATAGTGGAGCAAGTTTGCAAAGCGCTTGGGGAATAGACTTGCTGTTTTCTGGAAGCGGGTTCGGAGCAGGTTGCTTTTTTAATGCAAATATTACGGAAGAACTTGTTTTTCTTTCAAGTTTATATATTTCTGGAGCAAGAAATACTGATGAATTTGAAAAATATGTTTGGGACGAAGCAGCGGGCTATTATAAAATAATAGTTCCAGATAAAGTTAATCGCCTATACGTTTTGCCGCTTACAGTTGGGCTTCAGTATTATCTTTTTTCTGCTGAGTTTACAGAATCGTTTAAACCTTATGCAAATCTTGGTTTTGGCCCCTCCTTAATTCTTTCCACGCCTTATTCAAAAGAATTCTTTTCCAGTTGGGCTTCTGCAGATGCTTATTTACGCTTCGGGGCATTTCTCGGTGTCGGAGCTTACGTTAGTGCTAACAGCAAAACTTTAATGGGACTGAATGCTCGCTATTATTATATACCTTTTGGAGGGCAGGGACTTGAAAGTTTAAAAGATATGCCAATAACAAATTTTGGCGATTTCTTTTTGTCTTTGAGCGTAGGAATAAGGTTTTAAATTTACGGATGTATGGCATTATTAATTAACGTTAATTTGCTCTGTTGTTTAAACCTTTCTTTATGCTAAATTTGATTAAGAAATAAAAACAAATTAGAATTTGAAAAATATATGAAACTTGGAAAATTTAATTTAGATGCGATAGACACAGGTATTTTTGCCTTAGATGCTGGTCCAATGTTTGGCGTGGTTCCAAAAGCACTTTGGCAAAGAAGATACCACCCGGGAGATGAAAACAACCGCATTCCCTTAGCAGCGCGCCCCTTGCTCGTCCAATTCGATGACAAAGTAGTTCTTATTGACACTGGAAACGGAAATAAGTTTTCAGAAAAACAGGCTAATCTTTATGGAATTGATTTAGAAAAATCTTCAATTATTTCAGCTTTAAAAAAACAAAACGTTGAAGCTGAACAAGTTACAGATATAATTTTAACACACCTGCATTTCGACCACGTAGGCGGAGCTACGATTTTTCAAGAGGATAGGCTTGTTCCCACATTCCCAAATGCAAAATATTACATTCAAAAAGAGCAGCTGAATTGGGCGAAAAATCCATCACCCAAAGATGCCGCTTCTTTTTTAGCCGAAAATATTGAACCATTGATTGAACACGCACAATTAGAAATAATAGATGGAGAAGGCGAGCTATTTGAAGGAATTTCCTTAATAAATTCCTTTGGGCATACCCAGGCTATGCAGATGGTGCAAATTCAGAGTGAAGGGCAATCCCTGTATTTTCTTTCGGACACCGTGCCAACTTCTGCCCATCTGCCGCTTGCTTTTTCTATGGGCTATGACAATTTTCCCTTAAAAGTGATTGAAGAAAAGAAGCGTTTGTATCCGCAGATTTACGAGGAAAATGCAATAATTTGTTTTGAGCATGATGCTTTTTTGCAGGCTGCCACGCTCGCCACAAGCGAAAAAGGTTTTATAATAAAAGACAAGATTGAAATAACATTATGAAAGTTAATGCGATTATTTTTCTCCTTGCATTCCTTTTAATTGCTTGCGATGAAGGATTGAAGCCAACAGAGCCAGAACAAAAATCTTTTTTAAACGGGACAATCCACTATAAAAACGGAGCGGACAATTGGCCCCCTGAGGACTCCTGCTTTGCTATTCGCGTTGTTGCCTTTAAAAGCTATCCCCCCCAAGATATAATTAAAGAGCTAAGTGAAGGAAATGCTTATTTTACAATTAAATCATTGCCGCTTTTTGTGGATTCGAGTAGCTTTTCTTTAGAAATCAGCAATACTCCAGTCGAAATAAAATACATCGTTGCAGCTATGCAATATACTTCTGATATTACAGCTCAAAAAGTAGTAGGCCTTTGGTCTTTAAACGAAAATAGATTTGAGCCTTCAAGCGTATTTATTGAAAAAGGAAAAAGCTATTCTATTGAAATTGACGTAGATTTCGACAGCCTGCCTCCTCAGCCTTTTTAGCTTATAAACATTGCTTCACTTTTCAATTTTACAAATCAAATTTATTTTCTTATTAATGAAAAGACTGAAAGCGGAGTCAACGATTTTCCATAAAGGGAAGCTAAAATATCTTAATAAAATATAGAACCTTAAAAAAGTATGGAATTTATTGCCAAACGTGAAATATTTCACACTTTTTACTTCTTGTTTTATAAGGGATTGCAGCTTCGCCTCATCGAAAGAATGCAAATGAGCATTTTGAGGCGTCAAGCGATTGCAATGAATACATAAATACTGCTTAATTTTTTCCTTGTAAGGCGTTGAAATAATTATAGTTCCATTTTTCTTTACTTTCTTTATTGCTTGCTCAATCAATAGCTCTGGCATTTCTAAATGCTCAATCGTTTCAGAGCAAACGATGCAATCAAAGGTTTTATCTGCAAAAGGCAAATGGTAGCCGTCCCCCACCACTCCGAAATGATTTTTATATGGAAATTCGATTAATGCTTTTTTTATATTGTGAAATGAAAGATCAAGTGAAATCACTTTTTTGCTCTCTCCGAGTTGCTTTGCAAGCCAAGCACTTCCCGAGCCGAGATCCAAAATCAACTCTGAACGCTTTGGTATGAGTGATAAAATATATTCTCTAAGCCTCAGCTCGGCTTCCAAACTTGCTTTTTCCCTTTTTTCAAAATAATCAAACAGCTCGCCATCTAAACGATAATGCTCAATGTAGTTTAGCTTATGCCTTGAATCAATTATTTCACTTACTATGATTGGTATTCCGTCTTTGAGCTTATATGAAAAATTTTTATCTAAGCTAAGAAGCTGATTATTTTCCTCATCAAAAAGCAGTTCAGCGTTTGAGACAGGGCAGCTCAGTATATTTATTATTTCATTTATATTCATATTCAGCTTTTTGAAAGCTCAATCACTTATATTTTCAATAAAGTTTTTTTTATTTTTAAAATATTTGTGGAAATAAAAAAAGTGAAAAGGAACTCAAAGAGAGAGATTTATTGCGATTCGAATTAATGCTATGTAAAAAAAGGTATTTAGTTGGTTTCTCCCATTATTTTCTAAAATTAGCAATAAAATCATCGACTTCTGGAATTCCACCTTGAAAAACAAGGTATCCATTGCTCGGCTCGCGTTCTGTAATTTCATCTACTACTGGGCTAAGCATAATTTCCTTAACTTTTTCTAAATCGCTTGTCTGACCTAATGCCCAGCTAAGCTTCATTAAAGCAACCTCGGGGAGCATGTTTGCAGCTGAAATCACACCCAGTTCCATTATGTCCCTCCCAGTATCATAAACATACATTTGGACATAGCCCCAAAGCGTTTGCACTGTCATATAAACAGCGATATTGCTGTCAATAGCTTTCTTTATAGCGGGGAAAAGCGGTTTATTTACGTGTCCAAGCCCAGCCCCTGCAATCACTATTCCCTTATATCCATTATCTATTAAGGAATAAACTAAATCGGGCTTCATATCTGGGTAATAATACAAGATAGAAACCTTTTCTTCAAAAGCAGTGTTGATTGTAACGTTTTTATCATCACGCCTTTTTCTATAATCCTGACGCAAAGGAGTGATTTTTTCTCTATCGACCATAGCAAGCGGAACATCACCAATAGTTCTGAAAGTAGAGCGATAACTGGAGTGCATTTTCCGGACGCGAGTTCCACGATGCAATAACCCATAATCATCTGAGGTATGCCCGAACATACAGACTGTAACCTCTGCTATGTCGCTTTCCGCAGCTACTTTCACGGCATGAATAAGGTTTAAAGCTGCGTCAGAAGAGGGACGGTCGCTTGAACGTTGAGAACCCACCATTACAATAGGAACGGGGGAGTTCTGAACCATAAACGAAAGAATTGCCGCTGTATGGTGCATTGTGTCAGTTCCATGCCCCACCACAATACCTTTTGTCCCCTTGCGGATTTCCTTTCCTATTGCCTCGGCAGTCCCTTTCCATTGCTCAAGCCCCATGTTTTCGCTAAAAACTCCATAAAGCTCTTCTGTTTCGAGATCGCAAATATCGGCAAGCTCCGGCACTGAGCCATAAAGATCGCCCGGCGAAAAAGCTGGAATCACCGCACCAGTTCTATAATCTAAACGGCTTGCAATAGTTCCACCAGTGCCAAATAGCTTTACTTTCGGTTTACTGGGGTCAGACGGAAATTCGTTCTTTGGAATTTTATAGCAGATTTCTTTTCTACCGAAAACTTTTATATTCTTTATTTTTTTTGTAGCAATACCGACATTATAACCAGTGATTAACTTAATAACAATATGATATTGGTCTGCAGTCTCAGAGCGTGGGAGAATAATACCAAGAAATTTATGCTGATCAGTAGTAATTTCAACATCGCACCAAATCATTGCTTTGAACTGTTTTAAGGTTTCCAGTGCCTCGCCCTTATATCCCTTGTAAGCTTCATTGCTTGCCATAAAATTTAACTCCTATAATTCAATTTGTTCTAACGCTTGCTTCACTTGACTGAACTCAACAGTTCCGCGCAAAGAACGCATTATTTTACTCAGGTAAATCTCTTTTTTTTTGTCTTTGTTCTTTATTTCCGTTGTTTCTTTTACCTTTTCAATTATTTTTTTAATTTCATCTATTTTAATCTCATCTACTTTTTTTGACAAAAAAAAATCCTCATAATCCTCGCCCTTGATTGCTTTTTCCAATGCAATAATAATTGCATCGCGAACAATCTTTTCTTCTGAAAATGCTTTTAATATATTGAAAAAATGCTCTTCTTTGATTTTTGATACATCGAAACCCTTTTTCTTTAATCTTTTTGGATAATCTAATATCACAGTCGCGGCAAAGGTTGGCTTAATATTAAGCTCTTTTACTACTTTTTCGAAAACATTAGCAAACTGAGAATAAGCAATCGTAAGCGCATAGTATTCTGGAATCTTAAGCTCTCTATATTCCTTTTCACGGAGCCAAATCTGCTTTGGTAGAGCGGCACTAATTCTTTCCAATCTTTCTTCACTTACTTGCTTCGGTGGTAAATCTGTATCGGGATACATTCTTTGAGGACCTGGCAAAATGCGTTCAAAACCGTTAGTTCCATCGGAAAGCGCTTGCCTTGTCTCAGCTGGAACGCCAATAGTGGCTTCTTTTGCTCTAATAATAATTTCTTGGGCTCCAGTTTTTGCGTCCAGTTCATTTCCCCAAACAAGGACTATTGTGTCATCGTCAGTTGCTCCGATTGCTTTCCTGAGAGTTTTTCCTTCTGATGAGGAAATGGTCTCGCCCGGATAATCTGAATGTATAATATTTGGCAAAGTAGTAAGGCAGGCAATTACGCGAACTCGGTCGGAAATTTCTTTCGAGAAAAAAGTATCGGTTTGAGTTTTCCAGCTCAATATATTTTTGAAATTACGCAAAGTAACGCAATAAACAAGCTTCCCTTCACTGATAGCATTATAAATTGGCTGGTATTGAGTGTTCTTTAAAAATTTTGTAACGTCATCGGTTTTTGCTTGAAAGCTTTCCTGGTCTATGCCGCGTCTTTTTAATTCATCGCGCAACTTTAAAAGATTCCACTGACGCATTGCCTCATTATAAGAAAGCAGAGGAAGCTCTGGGATTCGCGGGACTCCTTTAATTTCAATACGAGTTCCACCATCAATGCTGACGTTTAAGTCCTGGCGCCCAGAGCCAATACCCGTTCTCACTTTCCCGGTGCTTCTTACAAGCCGCCTCAATATGTCATTCACCTCGGCTACTTCGTTTGGAGTTCTTAGCACCGGCTCTGTAACCGTTTCAAGCAGCGGCATCCCTAATCTATCTGTTAAATAAATTCTTTTATGCCCTACATCACTAAACTCACGGCAGGAATCTTCTTCAAGCGACATTTGAATTAAATTAATTTTCCTATCTTTATAAGGAACGAAACCACCAACGCTGACGATTGCCGTTCTTTGAAAGCCAGCGGGAATGCTACCATCGAGATATTGCTTCCTCGCAATATGAATTTCGTCAACAATCGTTGAATTGGTAAGCAATCCAATTTCGATGGCAATATCGAGAGCTTGTTCATTTATTAGAAAAGGTGGGCTATCGTCCAGCTCGTAAGTGCAGACAGATTCGCGGTTTATTCTGTAAATAATATCTTTTTTTGTTTTGAACTCCATTAAGGCTGTGCGGTCGTATTCACCGAGTTCCGATAAAGTGGGTCGCATGTGCCTTAAAATTTCAGAATGGTATTCGGGGCTATATTTCCCAGCTGGGCAGTGGCAAAATAATTTTTTTTCTGTAAGCAGTTGTTGATGTATTTCTAAACCAGCTTTGAAGCCAAGCGCGGCATAATCTTCGTCAGTCATTTCGTCAAATGGCTTAAAAGTAAATTCGTGCATTTATTTCCTCAAATCAAATGTATTTATATTTTCCGATTTCTTTTTTTTTGCCTTTTCATAATACTACAAAAATACTTATTCTTATTAAATTTTACTAACTTTTTTAGTTTTATTATAAATCATAAGGATTATTGACAAGCAGAATTCCTCAGTTTTTTTAATTATAAGAACTTAAAGGATCGCGCATCTTGTTTGTTCAAAACTTGTCAAATAAAATTTTCGTAAAAAAGTCAGTTTTTTTTCAGAAACTCTAATGCTCTTCACCCAAGGAGCTATCAATCCATTTTAAATATGACTCATAGCCTTCAAGGATAGGAATAGCAATAATTTCTGGCGTTTCGTCTGGGTGAATTTCGAGAATTCTTTCTGATAATGCTGTTAATTTATCTTTTTTAGTTTTAATAAACATTTGGCACTCGATACGCTCTTGCAAAGCATCTTGCCAAGCAAAGTAGGAAAAAACATTTTGGGAAATTGAGCAGCAGGCAGCAAGTTTTTCAGAAACGAGCACTCTTGCAATCTGTTTCGCCTCGTTTAAGCTATTTACCGAGACAAAAACAACCCTATAATCACTTTTTGCATTCATAAAACTCTTTCAAAAATTATTTAATTTTTCATTACTATTTTGCAGTTGTTCAAAATATTGGCGAATAAGAATTTCATAATCAGAACTATATTTTTTTTGAATAGAGCGAATCATTGCTCTAAGCACTTGCGATCGCCCCTCTTGAGTTGACAAATCGAAACTGCCGGGGCTTTGCCTCGTTATGTTATCGCCTGTTTTCGATTCGCGCTTTTTTTCGTAGTCTCTATCGTGAATTGAGCGTGTTGCGTCAAGCAATCTTGAAAGTATTTGCTCTTGCCTTTTCAAGGTTGCTGGGCTTATGTTCCCGGACTCCATATCTTTAACAACTTCTTTCATTTCTTGAGCAATTTTTTCTAAATCGCCAGTTCCCTTTTTGCTTCCTTCTCTGATTTGCTTTTGCTCGGCGGCAAGCTCTTCTGCCGTCTTTTGCGCCTGACCCTGCGCTTGAGCAAGTCGTCCAAGTTGTGCTTGCTGTTCAAGAGAAAGACTTCCGCCCTGACCAAGCTGTTGCATTGCTTCGTTTATTCCTTGTTGCTGTTGGCTAAGCTGCTGCAAACTTTCCATAAAGTTTGAGCCGCCGCTGCCGCCACCAGGCTTTCCGTCAGCGTTTGGACAGGAGCCTCCGCCTTGCTGCATTGAAGAAAGCATAGATTGAATTTCCATCGCAGCAGCGTTCATAGAAGCCATTGCTTGGGCTTGCTCTTGGGCTGCTCGATGGGTAGAGCGGTCAGCCATATTTTGCGTAGAAGTTTGCATTCTTTGAATGGCATCTCCGAGGTGCTTTCCCATCTCGGCAGTAACGGCAAAAGTTTTTTGAGAAAGCTCAGCCAGCATATTAGTAACGTTAGCAATGGCATCAAGAATTTCAGATTGAGCTTCGGTCAATTTGGGTATTTGGACAGAATTTGCTGTCGAAGCTTTGGTGGTTTCCAGCAAGTCTTCTTGTCTCGCAGAAAGCTCAAGAAGATTGACCATTGCTTGCTGAAGCTTTCTTTGGGCTTCCTTGCTCAGTTCATCTTCCATTGATTTTTTTAGGGACATTAAGCTTTGGGCAAAATTTTGGAGATTCTGTTGAGCTTTTTTTTGAGATTTTTTTGATTTTTCAAAATCGCCTTTTTTCAAGTCCTGCTCAGCGTTTTGCATTTCGGACTTAGTTTGCTCTTGATTTAGCTCTTGCTTTGCCTTTTCGAGATCTTTCATTGGCATATTGTCGCCAATTTCTTTCATTAAATCTTCTAAGTCCTTCAATTCTTTGCTTAAATCTTTTAAATCGTCTTGCAAATGGCTTTGCTCTTTGGCAAGCTCATCTTTTTTATTTTGGTCGTTTGGATTGGCATTATCAGTTTTCTTTTGCAAATCTTCTTGCTTTTTAGCAAGTTCTTCTGCACGCTTTTGAAGTGCGTCCACTTTTTGTTCTGCCTGCAATCTTTTTAAAATCTTTATTGTTCGCTCTAAGCCTTTACGGAACTGCTCTTCATCGAACTTTGTTTCTTTCATTGCTTTTTGAATTTGATCTGGAGTTAAATTTTGCATCGCCTCCTGCATGCGCTCTTGAAGTTTTTGCAACTCAGCGGAGTTGACATCTTTTAAAAGCGATTGCAATTCCATATATTTTTGCAGTGTTTCTGGTGAAAGTGCTTTATTTTCATCAAGTTTATTTGTTATATCCTGAATATTTTGCTGGACATCTGCGAGCTTATCCTTTAAATCTTCTTGCTTTTTTAATATATCTTCTAACTTTTTCTTTTCCTTCCAATCCAAGTCTTTTTTCATTGGATTTTTAAGCATTTCGCGGTTCAGCTCCTCCATATCTTTTTTTATTTCTTCAGCTTTTTTCAATGTGTTTTCAAGCTCTTTTTCAATGTTTTCATGTCCCTTGTCCACTTCTTTTAAAACCTCTTCAAGCGAGGGTAGTCGGGCAGTCAAAACCCTTGTTTTTGCAGATTTTGGACCTGTTACAATGTCATTATCAAAAACTTCAAAATAAAACTCAAACTTGTCCTCGGGAGAGATTCCAAGTAAATTCAAATCCCAAAGGTAATTCACTTCAAGCGATAAATCGTTTGAATGAATGGGAATGCGGATGCTATTAAACTTTTCTTCCGCCGGGGCATATTTTGAATCGGCAAGACGATAATAAAGCAAAAGCTGAGAAAAGCCATAATCATCGGAAATCCCTACTTTTAGAGGCAGAATCGCTTTTTCACTTAAAAAAACATCGCTTGTTGGGTCAATTAAACTAATCGATGGGTAATCGTCTGAAAGCGCAAGAGCAGTATATTTCACCGGGTTTACGCTTTGCTCTCCTTCTTTGTCCCTTAAAATAAAATAGTAATTCAAGGTTGAGCTAAGCGAAAAACTGCCACTTGCCTTGCGCCCATCAACTGCCATCGGCAAAACCAGGCTATCTTTTTGAGTGAAAACCGAATCGCTCGTTATTTGCTTTGTCGTCAGCTTTTCTATAATTATTTCCGCCTTGCTTAACTCTTTATTTGAAAGCAAACTTATTTGAATATTTGAGCCGCGAAGGGCAGAAAAATCTGCATTTTGCTCTGTAAAACTTGCTGGGGCTAAACGCGTGTAGTGCGGGTAAATTATTCTGCCGCTAATAGCTCGAAGCTCCGGCTTGTCTACTACTTTGATTTTTCCATGATTTGCCGCAACTTTCGAGTTCAGCCAATCCGCTTCGGCATAAAACTCTATTGAATTTTTTAGAACTGGAATAGTATAAACGTAGTAGTTATTTGAATCTGGTTTAAGCTTGTAAGAATCATAGTTTTCCTGTCTTTCCTCTTTTAGGAACAGCGAAACAAACTCTGGCGCTGTTCCCTTAGCTTTTACAATTATGCTAACAGTTTGCCCCCGAAGTATGCTCGAGTCCCTTGGCACAAGCTCCAAAGAAAAAGGAGCTGGCGGTAGGTATGACTGATTGTAATTGACTACTCTATTAAAAGCATTTCCGATTGAGGTTTGAAAAACTAAAAAAATTGAAGAAACAAAAATTATGGAAACCAAGAAAAAAAGCAAAGTCTTTTTAAAAACTCTTTTATCAATAATATCGTCAAAATTTTTATCTTTTGAAAGAGTGGCAATCTCAGTGAAAGCCGCAATAGATAAAGCGGAAGAAGTGCCGACCTGACTGCCTAAGGAAGCAATAAGTTGAAGTGCATTGCATAGTTTGTCCTTCAGCTCAGAATGCTTTTCTCCAATACGCAAAGCAATTTGCTCCTCAGATTGAAGCCCTTTATAACCAGTAATTTTTGCAAGTGGAGCAGCGAGCAAGGCGCCAACCGAGCTTGCTATAATTAAAACGAAAATCGCAGCAAGAGTGGTCCGAAAAACCTCACTTCCATTAAACAGAAGCTCAAGGCTTGAAACTAGCAAAAGTGCAATCGCAGCGATTGATAAAAATTTCATCGCCGCTGTAAAAAACTCAAGATTTGCTTCTTTTTTCCGAGTGCTTCTAATACGTTTTAAAACTTCTAAATACGATTTATTGTAATCTTGCATATTTTACCTTGTTAATGCCCAAACAATGATATTTGTTCCAATTTTCAAAGCTTCCTCCCTTTTTCCTGGTGGATTATCGTGGACGTCCGGGTCTGCCCAACCATCGCTTGGATTAGTTTCATAAGTATAAAAGACACAGAGCCGTCCATCGTGAAAAAGCCCAAAGCCCTGTGGCGCCTTATTGTCGTGTTCATGGATTTTTGGCAAACCATTTGGAAACTTGAAATGAATGCTGTAAAGCTCGTGATTAAAAGGCAGCTCAACAAATTCCTGCTCTGGAAAAACCCGTTTCATCTGCTTTCTTATAAATTCGTCCAAGCCATAATCATCATCAACGTAAAGAAAACCGCCATTTTGTAAATAAGCGCGCATTCTCCGAACTTCATTTTCAGTAAAATTAATATTTCCATGCCCGGTGATGAAAATAAGGGGATAATTAAACAGATTGTCGCTTGCTAAATCCACCCACTCATAAACGGGAGAAACGTTAATATTAGTATTTTTTGCAACATAATTTAAAAGATTTACCTCAGCCGAAGGGTCATTATACCAATCGCCACCACCAGAATATTTTACCCGAGCAAGCTTCACAGCGCTTTTCATTTGCTGAGAAAAAGCATCGTTCATCGCAAGAAAGGCCAAAGCAAACGCAATGATGAATATATTTATTTTTTTCATAAAGTTTTACTCCCCACCCGCAAATCTGCAAATTACAATTTTTTTCTCATTTTCTTTATACCAATCATAGCCTATGATATTAATACTTTTTTCTTCAATTTGCAAATTTGGATAAGATTTTAATGCCTCTTTCTTTTCTTTTTCTAAATCTCCTCCCTTGTAAAAAATGTAGGCGCCATGCTTTTTTAGTAGTTTGTTTGACCAGTTAATAGTTTTTTCTATTGACGCAACCGCCCTTGAAAAAATATAATCATATTTTCTTTGCTCCTCTTTCTGCTCGTTTAACTGCTCTGCTCTTATGCAAAGGGAACGGAAATGCTTTAAATTAAGATGTTTAGCAAACATTTCGCAAGTTTTGATTTTTTTTGCTATCGAATCAATAGCTGTAAATTTTAAATCCGACTTCATAATTGACAAAGGAATTGCTGGCAGCCCAGCTCCCGTTCCTATATCCAGGCAGTTTGCTTTTTGTTTTAAATCAAGGTATTTCAAGCAAGAAATTGAGTGGAGAAAATGACGCTCAAGCAAAAAGTCTTCGTCTAGCCTCGAAACCAAGTTGATTTTGCTATTCCAATACTTTACATCGTCTCTATACCTTTTAAAAAGTTCAATTTGCTCTTTTTCAATCGGCATTCCGTTTGAGGAACATATAGTCCAAAACTCTGTCATTTCCATTGATTCTTAACTGCTATTTTGTTGTTCAATAAACATATTAACGAAGATCTGCGAAAAAGATTTTTTGTTGTATATTGGAAAGCGGTTCTTTTAGAAGCTGTGAAAAATTAAATGAAAAGCCAAGCGTTGGCAATGCTTAGTCCAAAAAGCATTTTTTACTTAATGATTGTATAAGTTGGTCCCTTTGCGCTAAGCTGGCTTTCTATTAAATGGATTGAAAAATTATTAAGCTCTCCAAAGCTGAAATTATTAAATTTTTCAACTTTTTCTTTAAATTGCGGGTTCTTGAAACTTTTTAACCTGCAAAGGGTTATGTGAGATTTAAAAGGATATTTTTCTTTCTGTATTTTTAAAGAAAAGAGCTTTTGTTCAATGCTATTAAAAATATTTTTCAGCAATTCATTTTCATCTTTTATTTTGACAAAAAGAACTCGCGGCTGTTGCGCTCTTGGAAAAACTCCTAAGCCTTCAAAGATCAGACTTGCTTCATATTGCTTCAGCTCTTCTTTTAAAGCATTTAAAATATTTGGAATTAGGCTGATATTCGTATTGCCTAAAAATTTGAATGTGAAATGTAAATTTTGAAGCTCTACCCACTTCCCTGTGCAAAGATTTAAAAATTCCCTTTTTAAATCAAAAAGTGCTTTTTCAAAAATCTTCTTTTCAAAGTAAGCACCTATAAATAAACGCTTTTCCTCAATATTTTTTTCCATAAATTACTTTCAATTTTCCTCTTCAAATAATTCCATTGCTTTTTTCAAAATCGCATCTTCGCCGTAAATAATGCTTTCCAAATTAGGCTCAATTAAAATGTCGGGCTGCACAATATCGCCATAAAGTAATTTATCGTTCAGCGCAGCGTAAATCGAACTTAAAGAAACGAAATAAAAAGCTGGTAATTTAAGAGCTTGAATTTCTCCAGCACTCCCGGCGCTATTTGAGCCGAGAATGGTCGCTAATTTATGCTTTTTTATAAGACTTAGCACAGCTTCAGCATACCCGATTGTCCTTTTATCCACAAGAAAAACTAATTTTGCTTTTATGTGCGGACTGCGTGGCGTAATGCTTGCGGAGCTAACTTGATAAGACACAAGCTCTTTATTAGGAGTTGTGAAAACTGGCACTCTCCATTCAAAAGACTTAATTGGATTCTCTATAAAAAAGCTCAAAAAATGCTCGGAAACGAGGCAAAGCCCCCTTAAATCAAAAATAATTCCTTCTGCAAAAGCAATTTTTGTAGTGATTTCCTTAAATTCTTTATCATTAACTCTCGTTAAATCAATGTAATAATAATTTGGCTTGAATTTATAGAACTCATCCGGTCTTTCTTCAAACAGCTCATTGAGTTGAATATTCCGCTTTTTTTGAACTTCAATTTCCTTTCCAGCTAAAGTCTTCAATTTTAAATTAATTTCAGAATTTTCATCGCCAGCCCTTATTTCCGCCAGCGTTCTTATAATACGCCATTGCTCTGTTGAAGAGGAAACGGATTTGCCGCTTTCCTTTAAAACAAGAGCGGTTTTTTTGCCATTGATTTCAAGCACTTCATCACCGGGCTTGATTTCTTGCTCATTTGGACTTACTTTAGAAATATACAACTTGCCATCGAGCCACTCCCAAAGGAAAGGGAGAGCATAGCGAATTGATTGTTTAGAATACCAAGCTCTCGTTTGACCATCTTTAAGCTCAGATACCATAAGTTTAATTGTTTCAAGGAATTCGAGTTCATTTTTATCGCGAGCCGCTTTTTCCAGTGCGTCTTTTAAAACAATATCCCAATTTTCAGTATTATCACTATAACTGTTATCATTATAAAGATTAAAATGCTTGAAAATATTCCAGGCAATAATCACAATAGCTAAGCGGCTTTTCCTCGATTTTGCATTGAATTCAAGTGAATCCGGAAAAATTTGCGCCAAGCTGTCCTTCCCTTCAAAATAGCTTAAAACCTGAGCAGAATCGGTTTTAATCACTGCTGGCGACAAAAAGTATAAATTTTCAGCAATTTTCTCCACAAAATTTTCTTCGGTCGAAGGGAAAGTAATTTTCGTCTTTTCGTCAGCCTCGATTAATAGAGATTTTTTTCCTTTATAGAATTGATTAGTTACAGTGCCTTTGTATCCAACTATTTCCGAATTTGGGTAAAGAGTCCAGCCTCGCACTATTTTTCCGAAATCCCCTTCTTCGAAGCTGTAATTTCTCAGTTCTCCATAGCTTACTTTATTTTTTTTATCTATAATTTCTAAATTAGTTTCGTCGAACCAAATTTTCCCCTCTCCAATTAAAACAAGCGCAAGCAAAATCTTATCGGCATTTTCGGGAATTTCAGCTGCTACCTCGTATTCGGTCCATTCTTTCTTTAAAATCGGATCTTCAAGCGCGGTAATGGAATGGACATTGTTTTTATCTAAATTGATTTGGAGCCACATTTGCCCCTGACTATAAGAATCGCCAGCCTCAATTCTACTGAAAGCCTTAAATTTAATTGTTTTCCCTTTAAACTGCTCTGCGTCAATATACTGGAAAACAATCCCTTCCATTTCTCTTTGAGATTGATTTACGTTAACTATTTGGGATTCAAATACTTCAGACTTTGTTCCGGTTGCGGGACCGATATGCTTAACAGCTAAATGAATGTTTTTACTTTTATCTTCTGCTGTGAAAAATTTGTAATCTTTTGCTTTCTTTTGGCTATCTTCAAAATGGATATAAGGTGCAAGCGGACTGAAAGAATTTTTTATAAAATCAATAAAATCAGTTTGGTTTTTTAAATTTTCAACTTTGCTGATGGAAGATAGGACAAAATGCTCCCAATCAAAGTTTTGCAAGTTTAAATCTGGATAAAAATACCTAATATTTCCATAAATTTTTGCAAAAGAACTTAGGTTTTGCAAGCCATTTTCCCTTAGTGGCTGGGCTGGGTCTAAAAGCTCGCTTTCCTCTCCAATAATTCCAAAATCAGCTGCGTCAATCCAAAGTATTCCACCACCTCGAAGCATAGCGCCAAAGCGAATAATCTCAGCTTCAGGGTGGACTTCTCCTTCTATTTCATATTCATTCCAATCGGAGCGAACAATTGGAGAGTCTTTCATTGCTTCGTAAAAAGCATCTACATTACCAGGCAAATAGACTCTCATAAAAAGATTTGCTGTGCCTAAAAGAGAGGCTGGCTCAACTTTCACGGCTGCTTTGAAATATACTTTTTTGCCTCTATAATTTTTTGCATCAATCATCTGCTGCACTATTCCAAACTTCTTTTCTTCTATTGGGTTATCATTATAAAGCATAAGGGAGTATTTTCCTTGATAGGCAGCGCTATCGACCAAATAAGCGTCATATCCTTGCTTCAGTGCAAAGCCCGGAAGCTCCCAGCCAAGGGCAATCTTGCCAAGCTCTCCATCTTCAAAATCCAAATTTAAAGGGTGAAGTAAATACTCTTGCTGAGCAAAAGCTAAGTTTGAGAGTAACGCAAATAAAAATACTATTATTTTTTTCAACTCAATTCCACTATTTAAAACAAAAATCTTAACTATTCAGTTCCTTTGCAATGTAATCGGCTATTTGGGAACTGTTGATGCGGATTTGTGCCATAGAATCGCGGTCTCTAATGGTAACGCTATCGTCTTGGAGCGTTTGCCCGTCTATTGTAATGCAGTATGGCGTTCCCGCCTCGTCCTGCCTACGATAGCGACGCCCAACGGCGCCTGATGTATCGTATTGAACAGGGATTGCTTTTTGCAAATCCTTGTAAATTTTATGGGCTAATTCTGGCATTCCATCTTTGTTTACCAAGGGAAAAACCGCAGCAGTTATTGGAGCTAATTTTTTATGAAAGCGCAAAACTGTTCTTTTTTCAAGCTTAGCATTTTCTCCCTCAACCTCCTCCTCGCTATATGCGTTGCAAAGAAATGCCATAAAGGAACGAGTAACGCCACCCGAGCTTTCGACCACATAAGGTATATATCTTTCATTATTTACGGTATCGACGAACTCCATTTTTTTTCCAGAAAATTCTTGATGGCTCTTCAAATCAAAATCCGTTCTGGAGTGAATTCCTTCTATTTCTCCAAAGCCAAAAGAAAACTCGAACTCTATGTCGCTTGCAAAATTTGCGTAATGAGCTAACTTTTGATGCTCTTTGATTTTTATTTTTTCTTTGCTAATCCCAAGTTTAATATACCAATTAACGCGTTCATTCAGCCAATAATCGAACCATTCTTTTTCCGTTCCGGGCTTAATAAAAAATTGCATTTCCATTTGCTCAAACTCGCGGGTGCGAAAAAGGAAATTCTTTGTATTTATTTCATTTCTAAAAGCTTTGCCAATCTGCGCTATGCCAAAAGGGATTTTCTGGCGGGCAGATTCCATTACATTTTTGAAATTAACGAACATACCTTGAGCCGATTCGGGCCGCAAATAAACCGTGTTGCTTGCGGCTTCAACTGGTCCAATGAAAGTTTTAAACATTAAATTAAAATTCCGGACTTCAGTCCAATCTTTTGAAGCGCTTACCGGATCTGGGATCTCGTTTTCAATGATAATTCTATAATAATCTTCGTTATTTTCAACGCTTTCAAGCTGCTCGCGAATTTTTTTGGCTTCTTCGCTTTTCTTCTTTTTTTCCAATCTATCAATAAAGTCTTCGATAAGATTATCGGCACGGTATCGCTGCTTGCTTGTTTTATTATCAATCATTGGGTCTGTGAATTGAGCAAGATGTCCGCTTGCTTCCCAGGTTCGCGGGTGCATTAGAATTGCAGCATCAACTCCCACGATTTCGTCTCTATAGGTCATCTCTTGCCACCATTGTTCTTTTATATTTCTTAAAAGCTCAACTCCCAAGGGACCAAAATCCCAGCAACCGTTCAAACCGCCGTATATTTCTGAAGATTGAAAAACAAATCCCCGGCGCTTGGCAAGCGATATAATTGTCTCTAAACTATACATTTTTACCATAAATAATTAACAATAAAATTACAAAATTACAAATAATTGCCCATATTCTATATTTAATTTTAAATGGAAAGAATGGAAAAATTGATTAATTTGCATTATAAGGTTTTTAGACATTAAGTTTAAAGACTAATATAAAATTAAGAATTTACAAAAATTTAGTCAAACTTAATGTTTTTTATTATTTGCATAATGCTTTAACT
>JAAYJM010000105.1 GCA_012522895.1 Ignavibacteria bacterium | reverse complement strand
GCATCGGAAGAAGTTGTGATTTCACTCGGCAAGCAAGGAGAAAAACTATGAAAGCTATTTTAACAGATATTACAAAATGTGTGGGCTGCTATCGTTGTGTTAAGGCTTGCAAAAAAATCAATGAACTTCCGGCTGACAAACCGCGTTTTTGGCAAAAAAATGATGGGCTTTCCGCAAGAAATTGGACATCCGTCCTGCACGATGGAAAGTATAACATAAGAAAGCATTGTCAGCACTGTATTGAGCCAAATTGCGTAGCTGTTTGTCCCGTTGGCGCTTTGTATAAAACAGAAACCGGCGCCGTTATTTACGATAGTGCTAAATGCTTGGGCTGTCGCTATTGTATGATGGCTTGTCCTTATGGAATTCCCCGCTACGATTGGGATAGCACGGTTCCTTATATAAAAAAATGTATAATGTGCTATGAGAATATAAAAAATGGACTGATTGAGCAGCCTGCCTGCATTAGTGCCTGTCCGGTAAATGCGACTATTTATGGAGAGCGAGAAGATTTGCTTTCTATTGCTAAGCAAAGAATTAAGGATAATCCAAGCCTTTATATGAATCACGTTTACGGCGAAAAAGAAGTTGGCGGGACAAACGTTCTTTATATCACAGCTAAGGATTGTCCTTTAGATTTTCTTTACTACTACAATAAGCGAGTTGATAAAAATGTAAAGCTTTTGGGTCAGCCCGATATTAATAAGCCCTTGCCGCTTACAACTAAGCTTGCTATGGAATCCGTTCCTTTTGCTTTCTTAGGCATGGGTGCAATAATGAGCGGGGCTTACTGGCTGATTAAAAGAAGGGAAAAATTGAGCAAAGAAAAAAACGATGGAGAAGAATTGTAAAGAATTAAATAAAAAATTTAAAACGTTTAAACAAAGTCAGTTTTTATTACGTAAAACTTAAATACTGAGTTTTAATCTATTTCTACATTTAAAATGCAAATAATCCAAAGCGAAGAAAATAAAAAACTTAATCGAGAAATCTCAATTTTAAAAGAGGAATTATCAATTCTTGTTTATGAATATGAATTGCTAAAAAACACAGTTTGCAAAAACATTGAAGATAAATACTTTGCAATGATTGGGAGGCACCAGCTTGAAAAACTATACCTTGAATTTGAAACTAAGAAGCTAAAAAGAAAAATTGAGCTAATCCAAAGCTATATAAATCAAAATAAATTAGTTAATATTGCAGAAATAGAGAATGTTTTGATTGCAGAATCTCAAAAGTGGGAACGCGAAATAAAGGACTATGCCAATTCTTTAAAAAAAGCTGAAAAAAGAATGGAGATATTAGAAATCCAAGAAGACGCAGCTGAGTTGAAAAGACTATATAGAAAGCTATGCAAATTGCTGCACTCGGACATCAACCCAAATTTAAGCGATGAACAAAAGTTGCTCTGGAGCCGAGTCCAAAGCGCTTATAAAAACTGCAATATCGAAGAATTAGAAGTAATAGAGCTGATTTTGCATAACTGCGAAGATTTTGAAATAAAAGAAGTTGAAGATGATTTGTTTGAAACAAAGAAAAGGATGAAAGATAGCATAAAGCATTACATTGAAAAGATTAATGAAGTGAAAAACAAAGAGCCATATACACTTATCAATATCATTGAAAACGAAGAGTTAATAGAAAAAGAAAAGGAAAAGATTGATGCAGAAAAGAAAAAACTTGAAGAGCTAATCCTTTATTATAAAAATATTTTAAATACATTGGGATACGAAGGCAATGTCGGATTTAGCTATAATTGACCCAAATTTGCTTGCAATAGTCAAAGGCTCATTTACAACAGAGGGAATGCCAATGCCCTTTGTTCAAGAAATTTTTTTGATCGAATGCAAGGTGGCTGGAACAAGCTATTTGAATTTAAAGGAAATTGAACCAAATCTTCAAATTGACGAAATTTTGCTTACGCGAAGAGAGCCGGAAAATGAATTTGATGAATTTGCTATTTTAATATTAACGCAAAAGGGTGAAAAACTTGGCTATGTTCCACGCGATAAAAACGAAATTTTAGCACGTTTAATGGACGCTGGAAAATTAGTAATTGCAAAAATTGTCGAAAAAAAATGGATTGGAAATTGGCTCAATATCACAATGAATCTATATATGAGAGATATTTAACGCCAGTCGCTATGAGTAAAATTTACAAAAACAGAATGAAATTTCTTATAAAAGTCTTTTATATATTCTTTTACTTTGCAAGCATTTTCCCTCTCAACGCTCAAAATTCAAAAGTTATTAACGAACAAGCAGCAAAATTCAAAGAAATCCTTGAAATTGCAAATCAAAACTATATTGATTCTGTTGATGTAAAAAGCATTACTGAAAAAGCATTTTCCACAATGCTGAAAGAATTAGACCCATTTTCCAACTACCTTTGCGCCGAGCAATACAAAAATATTTCTGAAATTAACAAAGGAAAAGGAGTTGGCTTCGGCTTAAATGTAATTCAGATCACTGATAGCATTGTCATTGCAAATGTGATAAAAAATAGCTCAGCAGATTCAAATGGCGCCTCAATTGGGGATAAAATAATTTTTATTGACGATAAAAAAACAACTGGAATGAGCCTCCAAGAAATCAATAATCTTATGCAAGGGGAAAAAGGCAGGTGCTCAAAACTTTTATTAAAAAAGCATAAGGACGATTCTATCGTTGAGCTTGTTTTGACTCGAAACGAGCATTCTATAAAATCCATTAGCAGCTCTTTTATCATTCCAAAAACCGATATTGCGTATATAAAAGTTGTTTCTTTTTCAAATGAATCTGCCAAGGAAATCAAGGAAGAGCTAAATCAACTTGTTCGAGCTGGCGCCAAAAAACTTTTATTCGATTTAAGAAGCAATAATGGTGGCTATTTAGAAAAAGTATTGGAGTTGCTTGAGCAATTTTTTCAAAAGGGCGATTTGCTTGTTTACACCGAAGCACGCAATCAAAGCTACGCTATGAGACGGGTTGTAGAAAAAGATGGGGACTTTATAGATATTCCAATCATAGTGCTGAGCGATTCCCATACCGCATCAGCTGCGGAAATTTTTTCTGGCGCAATTCAAGACAATGACCGCGGATTAATAGTTGGAGAAATTACTTTTGGGAAGGGGCATGCTCAAAAAATGTGGGAATTTAAAGATGGCTCTGCTTTTGCTTTAACTGTTGCACGATATTTTACTCCTTCTGGCAGAATTGTTCAAAAGAAAAACTATAATCCGAAAGATTTAGCAAGTGCCAATCCGCTTGGGACAAATGCTGACAATACAAAGGCTTTGGAGGAAATATACAAAACAATAGGAGAGCAAAAAGCGTTTCCAGTCTTCAAATCAAAAAAAGGCAGAACGATTCTTGGAGGCGGTGGAATTTTTCCAGATATCATTATTAAAAGCGATACTTTGACCCCTCTTAGTCAGGTGCTAAAGAGTAGAGCTATTTTTTTTGAATTTGCCCTGCATTATTTGAAATATAATGAAATAGATATTCGTCAAAAATATGAAGATCAATTTTTAAATTTTACAAATGCTTTCTACGTTGACAATCAATTGCTTGAAAAATTTGTTGACTTCTCAAAGAGTAAAAATGTATGGAATGAGCAAATGTTTGCCCTTGATTTGGAATACATAAGGAATTTTATTAAAGCTGTTATTTCAAATGTAGTTTGGGGCGACAATGGTTTTTATTCTGTTATGATGGACCAAGACCAGCAAGCACAAAAAGCAATCGCATCGTTTGAAAAAGCAAAAGAATTAATGGAGTTAAAATAAGAATGAAAAAAACAAAAATTTTATCTATACTTTTTTGGGTTATTTCGATAATCCTCACTTTCGCAATCTCATATTATCAAAAGTTAACTGGACCGACCTACCCTGTGGCAGTCTCGCATTTGATTTCAAATTCCGAAGTAAAGGCAGTGTTTCCACGCTCTCACCCTGGCGATGGACCGGAAACAATTAAAGTATATGCTGGCAATCCTGCTTTAATTGGAGAAATGAAATATAAGCGTTTTAAAAGCTATGATGATTGGAGGGTGATTGAGATGCAGCGCCGCGGTGACAGTTTGTTTGCAGAGATTCCTCATCAACCACCAGCAGGCAAGGTAGAATATCAAGTTTTTCTTCGAGATGAAAATCATACCACCGTCCCCTTAACTGAGAATCCGCTTATTATTCGTTTTCGAGCCGATGTTCCAGCTCTTTGGATGATTTTGCACATTATTTTCATATTTGGGGCTTTTATGCTTTCTTTCAGAACGGGTTTTGAAGCAGTTTTTAAATGGGACAATGCGTTCAAACTAACGATTTTCACAGTGATTTTTCTATTTTTAGGAGGCTTAGTTTTTGGTCCAATAATTCAAAAATATTCTTTTGATGCCTTTTGGACTGGTTGGCCCTTTGGCACTGATTTGACGGACAATAAAACTCTTTTTGCCCTTATATTTTGGCTGATTGCGCTTTGGAGAACCTGGAAAGACAGGGCAAATAGAAAATGGATTATAATTGCGGCGCTTGTTATGCTAATTATATTTCTAATTCCTCATAGCATGTTTGGCTCAGAGATAGATTACACAAAAATAGAGCAGTAATTTTTTATACTCAATTTTTTAAAAGTGCAAATTTAAAAGTGCAAAAATTATATTAGAATTAATTTTTTTTATTTAGTATTTTATATGTAATTTAATTTTAAAAAGTTCATATTTTATGTAAACAAGCATTTGATAAGTGTGTAATAG
>JAAYJM010000104.1 GCA_012522895.1 Ignavibacteria bacterium | reverse complement strand
TCTATTGTAGAATAATCGCTTAAAGGGTTTGGATAGCAAGAAAAATGAATCCCGCTGCTTGCCTCAAATTCTTGCACCGAAACTTGTTCTGAATTAAGCTCGCCCGGCGTTCCACCGTAAATGTGCGCTGCATACCAATTTGCAGGGTTGTTATTATCGCTGATAAATTTATCCAATTCTAAGCTAAATCCCGTTCCATCAGCATTTTCATCCCAAGGCGATAAATGAGAATAAGCAACTGAATCAATTAAATTATTGCTTGCATCGAACAAACGAACGATATCGGGACGACCTAAGCCAAAGCTGAAACTGCCAATGTAGTTTTTTACGTTTGGATAGGAATTTGAAAAGCTTTCTTCATTTTCGCATAAAACAAGATATTCTTTCGGTTTGACGCTTGTTCCTTCTGGAATAAGAAAAATATGTTTGTCATCGTCATCTTTGAAAATCCAATTAGAAATATCAATCGTTTCTTCTGCTGTATTGTAGAGTTCGACCCAATCATCGCATTTTAAATCTTTTGAGCTTTTATACATAATTTCATTAAAAATAATCGTTCTTTCCTCTGGATTTTCTTTAAGTTTGAAAATTGGATTCAGAACCACTTCCGCAGAGTCAAAAGCAATTCTAAGGCGGCTGCTATCTGGAAGCAGTGGATTTCCCCAGCTTACAAATTCATAGCCCTGCTTTGGAACTGCTTCCAGCATAACAGGAATGCCTTGAAAATATTTCATACTCCCCAGAAAGTCCTTTCTTTCAATGCCGTGTAGCTTAAAATCGCCCCCTTCTATATTTGAGGATTCGCAAATAATTTCCCCCATGCCATTTAATTTATAGTAAGTTAGAAGGTTTGAAAGAACAGAGTAATTCCTTTCCAATAGAAATTCTTTAATCGCGCGAACTTCGTTTTCCCAATCAAGCGCTGAGCCTTCCCAACGCTTTTGTTGGCTTGGTATTTCATCTTTGAGCTGCTCGGCTATGCTTTCCAATAATGGAATGCTGTTGCTTTTATGCAGCTTTGTTGCGAAAATGCCTGCAAAACCGTTAAGCATATCATATTTAAATTGTTCGTTTTCGAGCAGCTTTATCATCATTTTTGAAAACATTTTTGTAGAATCTTTAAGCACAAACAGACTATAATTGATATAGTTAAAATTATTTCCCAAGGCAATATCGGAATCATAGACCACCCAGCGCCATTTGCCATCATAATCTGATGAAGACCAAAATTTTTGATTATAATCGGGCCAATCAGTAATTCCGCTCCAAATCCTAAAAACGAAATAATTAATTAAACTTTTCAGGTCAACAAGTTTTTCCACTTGCTTAAACAGATCAGGGTTCGACATATCGTTATTTTCTATAAAATCAAGCAGTTTCAAGTAAGAATCTCTGCTCCCACAAAGAGGAACAGCCTTGTCCTCAATTAAATTCAAATTGTTTTTTGAAAGGCCATATTTTATTGAAATGTGCTCATCGTCAATCCTTTCTCTTAAATTTTGCAATCCAAAATATTCACCATTGATGTATAAAACAGCTGGGCGGTAATTGCTTGCTCCCAAATTCATTTGCAGCGCTAACTTGCAGGCAAATCCATCGCGAAGAAAAGCTTTGCCCCAATCTCCGCCAGCGTTTCTTATTAGTAGCTTGTCGTAAGTTTCGTAATTATTATCTTTAAAGAAAGTGTATTCAAATTTTGGAAGACCATACCTGCTTTTTGCTATTAAGGAAAATGATTTTTGAGGATACTTTGAACGGGAAGCGCCGCCGTGCAACTTCATTCCAGCTTTTCCAGAAAAATTTGGGTGAGTTTTACTTGTTTCATAGAATTCAAAATCTGCCATAACTTCAAGCTTTTTAAAGATATTAGAGGGATTCATAATTCCTCTTTCATTTTGCCATAAGTCTAAAGAGTCAACAATCACCGACACAATAGGCAATTTGTGAGTATTTTCTTCTACAAAATATGATTTTGATACTGTTTGACTTGGCACGGAGTTTTTGGCGTAAGTTTTTGCCCTCACAATAGTTGTCTTGCCTATTTCAATCGGATTCCCTTCAAATAAAAAAGAATTTTCATTTGGTTCAGAAGAATTTAATGTGTAATAAACCGTTTCGTTGGGCTTAATGTTTAGGAAAGTTAGTGAAAACCCAGCGTCATACCATCCTGCTTCTATTGAAAATTCGGGCTCTTCCGCAAAAGCATAGCAAGGATTTGCGTTTTCGGAGCTTGGAGTTGAAGGGTAAAAATAAGCAAATTCATTTTCACCATTTGGATACCTTCCATAGCTAACGTCTGTTTTTAACTCTGGAAAGGTCAAGCTGTCAACTAATTCCGCTTTGCTATTCCAAAGAAAAAGCGCTTCGCCTTCTTTGCTTAAAGCAAAATTTGTGTGTAATTCTTTATAAAACCGCTTGTTAAATTCTTGTCCTGTATTGTTAAAACTGCTTAATTTCGCGAAGCTAATTGTATCACCGTTTAAAACCAAATCCTTAAAAAGCCCTTTTGATAGCTTTCCGTTTTCCGTTCCAGAAATCGCAATTCCAAGATAAACGGAGTCATTATTTTTGTATTGGAATTTGCCGTAGCTAAACCAGTCCATACTATTTTTTTGATATAAATAGGAGCTAACGATATCGCCTTGGCGCTTCAGTCGAACAAATACATTTGGGAATTGAATGGGCTGAGAAGCATGGATCACAGCTGGGACACCGCCTTGCTCCTCTCTAAACACACAAAAATAAGAACCGCGTCTTTGAATTTGGCTGTTCATTGAAATATAGCTCGAGCTTGAGTTTAAAGAATCTCTAAGCATTAAGCCAGCAAGCCCAAAAAGGAACTCCGATTGAAAGAAGGGTATTTTAACTGAAATATCGAAATCGCCAGCCACTTTTAAATATTCGTAATGAAAATAATCGTCTTTAGCCCATTCTACCGCTCCTTGCCCCCCGGCTTCAATTAAATAATTGCCTGAGCTTATTCGATTCTTGTCCGAGGCAAAGAGAATTAGATAGCTTTTCGCATTTATTATAGTATCGGGCAAAACCCAAGCCTTTGCAAAATTGTTCTTGTCGTAAATTCTCCAATCTTTCAAGCGAACGGGGGAATCGCCGCTGTTATAAAGCTCAATCCAATCGCTTGCCTCGTAATCCTCATCGAGCAAGGACTCTGCGTTTGAAGAGCATATTTCATTAATAATTACTTGGCTATTCACAAGCGAAAAACCAAAAAGAAGTAAAAAAAGAATAAATATAAACTTTCTCATTGAAATCTTTTTTATTGTTCAACACATTCTATAAAGAAAAACACATCAGAGTGTATTCTGTCGCAAAATTAAAAAATATTAATTAAAAAAGGAAGAATAGCTGATTAATCATATTCTTAGTTTTGTTTGGCATATAGAGAGAAAATCAAGTAATCCCTCAATCAAGAAAATCACGGTTCAGGCAAAAATTCCCTTACTTAACTACAGCTATGCTTTTAACAAAAATTTCTTTTCCAAGGTATGCTTCTAATTTTATGTAATATACTCCTTTTGCCAGG
>JAAYJM010000103.1 GCA_012522895.1 Ignavibacteria bacterium | reverse complement strand
TAAATCTAATTGCTGGATCGTTCCAACTGTTCCATTTTCATTGAGGTAAATTCCGGTTTTTTGGATTTCGCCAAGCAGCTGATTTTCTTTCGATTTAAGCTCAAAAGGACTGTTAATGCTATTGAGATAAATTGCTCCAATATTTTTTTGCAAAAGGGATTGCAAGCTGTCTTTTCCGTCAGCGTTTTTCTCCCAGACCTTCAAATCGTGAAAGACTGGATCGCTTTCGTCTATCCAGCCATTTGAATCGCTATCATATTCAGAAAGCTCAAGAAAACCGTTTCCAGTCCTAGACCCAAAAAGCTCGGAGCCATTATTTATGATTCCGTCATTATTTTTATCGAGTGCCAAATAGCCACTACCCCGCTCGAGCATAGGAATTAGATCTAAATTTCCATCGTCATCAATGTCAAAGTTGAATTTTATTGAGCTTAGATCTGCTGCTTTGCCGTTAAAATTTATTACAAGTGGGTCTTTCTTTTCTGGGCTGCTTGCGACAATCTGTGTCGAGCTTTCTTTTGAAAAGAAGTAATCTGAGTATAATTCTACATGAAAGTTGATTTCTTTGCCATCTTCAGTAAGTATTTTCCCTTCGCTTGAAAAATGGCTTTGCTGAGCTTCGGCTTCAATTTCCTTTCTTTTGTATTCAAAGCTCCATTCTATAGAATTTAGGGCAGAATTGTCGGCTGCAACTTTATCTTGCGCTTTTTGATAATCTGCAATAGGATTGATGTCCAGCTCTTTTCCAGTCATCTGCTCGTATATTGCTTTTATCACACGCAAGCGGGGATCGAGTAAATCGTCATTTTCATTTTCATCTGCTTCAACGCTGGCATTGTTTTTATTTATTCTTGAATCAATGGCTGTGTCTGGGATTTTTTTTGTGTAATCAATTTGGCTAATGTCTAAATTTTGCGAAGCTAACAACTCATCTTTTGTTAACTGTGGGCTTGCCTGGGCGGAGAATGCGCTCTTATCTTTTTTTTGATTTTGAGCGCCAATCCAAAACTTTGCCTCTTCCAATACTTTTTTGAAAATTGTTTTGGAATAGCTTGAATCAAAGCTAATATTTGAACTTTGTATTTTCATTTTTACTATTTTTACACTTTATTTATATCGGACTTTTTAAAAAAAACTTTAGGAAAAAATGACAGAAATAAAAGAAATAAAGTTTAATTGTAAATTTGACTGTATTGTTTGTTTGAATTCAAATTTGCCTTCAAAAACTTTTTTCAGCAAGTTCCAAGGAGTTAAGCTACTTGCAGCTGATGGCGCTGCTATAAGACTTTGTAAAAAAGGGATAATCGCGGATTTTGTTATCGGAGATTTAGATTCTTTTAACCAGAGTGATTTAAAAAACGATTTCGGGCAAGAAAAAATAATTTACAACTCTTCACAAGAGACAAACGACTTTCAAAAGGTTTTGGATTTTGCTTTAAAAAAAGGATACAAAAATGCTTTGGTTGTTGGTTTTCAAGGTGGCGAGCTGGAGCATACTTTAAATAATTGGAATGTCCTTTTAAAATATACTAAATTGCTAAATCTATGTGTTTATGACAAAAATCGTTACGCAATCCCTCTCGAAGGAGCTTATAAATTAAATTGCAAAAAAAATGAAATTATCTCACTAATCGCACACAAGCAAGCGATTGTAACGACTCGTAACTTAAAGTGGGAACTGCATAATGAATTGCTTGAATTTGCTGGTAGAGATGCAGTAAGAAATCGAGCAATTGCGGATTTTATTATTTTAGAAATAAAAAAAGGAAGTATTTTACTTTTTTTTGATGCAAGAATACCTTTTGCACCAAAAAAATGATTATATTTGACAAAAGCTTTTAATGTTTTCCTTGAAATATAATGATTTCTTTTTATACAAAATATATTTATAATATTTGCCGCAGCTTTGAGTTTGATAGCATTGCTCAAAACAGTAAAAATATTGTTTTGATAAACGGTTCCTTTGGAACGGGAAAGAGCAATTTAGTTAGCAAAATAGAGAAAGAACTTGCTGCGCGCAAGATTGTTGATGCTGTTGTTAAGTTTGATGAAGCGGAAAACATTAGTTTTCTTACTGAGTTTATAAAAAAAGCAAGTAATTACTTTTATTTTGTAGAAGATGAGCAAGAGCAAACTCAGCCATTTTTTTCTGAAACAGATTCCAACTTGCGTAGATACTACGATTTATTAAATCGACTTAAAGATAGCGACCCCGATTTGGCAAGTGCTTACTTCAAAGACAACGTTTTGCGGGCATACTCAGATGAAGAAGACAAAAAAGGTGATGGCGCCTCCCATGCTCAGTTGCAAGAAGGGATAGAAAAAATATTTTCAAAAAAAGGTGAAAGAATTTTACTTTTAGAAAATCCTAAAATAGTTGCTGAATCCTTGATTGTAGATTTAATGAATTTCTTTTTTTCTGGCATACTCAATAAAACAGAAGACGTTGATTTAAAAGAAATACACAAAAAGAAAATCGTCTTCATTATTGATAATTATGAATCCATATTTGGGAGTGTAAATCGCTGGCTTGCCGAGTTCTTTTTCGTTTATTGCTACAATTTGAATTTCGCAAAATTCATTTATTATAAAATTGAAATAATAAATCCGCAAGCAAAAGTATCTGACTTTTTCGATTTCAGGTTTATCATTTCATCAAGAGAAAATTTAAGCGAATTCATCTCAGAATACTTTTCAGCTTACTCGGAAATGTCGGAAATCTATCGCTTAGAGCCAATGACAGAAGCTCAGCTTGGCAATTTCTTGGAAGCCCATGGCATTGAAACTGCTAATTATTTAAAAGATATTTACGAGATTAGCTCCGGCATTCCAGCTTTAATTAACTACACCTTCGACATTTTAAGCCAATACCAAGAGGACTTTAACAGCTCGCTTGTTTATCTTTTCGCTTATGAGAATATTTTGAAGCATAAAACGGAGGAACAAAAAGAGTGGATTAAATGCGCCGCCTTTTTAAACGAAATTGAAGCAAATGCGCTAAGATGCTTCCCCTCAATATCTCACAATTATAAAAGAGCTTACAACTACTTAAATAAATCTACTGAAATTTCAACTAAATCGAAAAATTCAAATACCTTAAAACTAAACAAAGCCATAAAAAAATATATAAGCTATGCCGTTCAAGATAATTTTCCTGAGCAAGCTGATTTTTATACGAATATAGCCAATTCATACAATAGCATAAAGAGTTTTATTAATCAGTTTAACGATGTAGAAATTGAAATTTTAAGGGAACTAGCATATTTTAAAAGTTTTATGGTCTCGGTTCTAATTAATCATTGCTTTGCAGAAAACCTTAATTTAGTAAAGAGCATACTCGAAAAATACTCAGAAATGTTTAGCATAAATAATAATATTTACAAACCCAAGCAAACGTTTTCTATTAAATTTGACAAATTTAATAGACTTATTGAACCAAACTTATATGAGCAAAAAATAAAAAAAATTCAAGATTATTGGAAAGATTATTCAAATAGCGTTTCAGCAAAGAACTCAAATTTAGAAAAAAAACAAAATGATTTGCTTGAAAAATTGAATAAAGAGCAAATTAAACATAGCGAAAATGAGCAAATTATTAGCGACAGCTTGGATTCTTTAAGCAATTTGAAAGATGAGCTAAAAAAACATAAAGAAAAATTAAAAAAATTCAATACGACTAAGCTAAAAAAAATTGCAGTATTTAGCATATTAATAGCAGTTTTTTCAGTCATTTTCAAAGTTGCATCAACAGAAGTCTTTTTTGATTCAAACCAAATCAACAC
>JAAYJM010000102.1 GCA_012522895.1 Ignavibacteria bacterium | reverse complement strand
TTAACAAAGAAAATCTTAAAAAAAAAATCAAGTTTTTTATAAAAAAATACAATAAGCTTATTGAAAATAATGATTATTCTTGGAACAATTCAATAAAATGGAGTTCTACGTTGAAAGTTAATTTTCAAAGAAAACAACAATTTGAATTTGATTGTTTTAAAATATTAAAATGTTATAATAGACCATTTACAAAACTATTTTATTACTCAGAAAAAGCTCTAAGCGATAGACTCACTCAAAACCATTTCGATATATTTGGGAAAGATTTAAGAAGCGAAAACCTGTCAATTTATTTTAGATGTATAAGTGCTGACCAATTAGTTGTTTTAAATAGTAAATATTTAACAGATTTAAATTATTTGAAAATAGGGAATGGTGGAACTTACACTGTTCCCCTCTATCGTTACGATTCAGATGGCAACCGAATAGACAACATAACGGACTGGGGACTTGCTCAATTTCAGAAAAGATATGCGATGGGGGGCGAGGGAAGTGGGACAAGGGACGAGGGAAGTAGGACGAGTGAAGCTAAAGAAAATAGTAACAATATGAAAAACCAAACGGAATATTTTAATAATTCCACTCCCCCGTCCCTCGACCCTCGTCCCATAACCAAAGAAGAAATTTTTCATTACGTTTACGCAGTTTTGCATAATCCAGAATACAGAAAGAAATACGAATTAAACTTAAAACGCGATTTTCCACGCATTCCCTTTTACAATAACTTTTGGAAATGGGCAGATTGGGGAAAAAGGTTAATGGATTTGCATATAAATTTCGAAGAAGTTGAGCCATTTCCTTTGGAGATTTGGGTTGAGGGGCGAGGGTCGAGGGTTGAGGGGCGAGGGTTGAGGGACGGGGGGCGTGAGCAAGTTGAAAATGTTTATGATAATCATAATTTTGATATATTTGGAGGAAAAAATGGCGAATATGGAGAATGCGAAGAAAACACTTATAAAGACTTATCGAGATCTGAATGTTTGGAAAGAAGCGATGAATTTAGTAACGAATGTTTACAAGTTAACACAGATTTTTCCGAGAGAGGAGCTTTACGGTCTGACATCTCAAATGCGGAGGGCAGCGGTATCAATTCCGTCGAACATAGCAGAGGGACATCAGCGGAACAGCACAAAGGAATACATTCATTTTCTCTCAATAGCAAGAGGATCGATAGCAGAATTGGAAACTCAATTAATGATAGCGGAACAACTGAATTACATTCAAATAAGCAAGTTGGAAAGCATAATGGAACTAACACAAAAGACCGGGAACTTACTGGGTGCGTTAATGAAAGCGTTGGGACGCAAAATTTAACTTTCAGCGATCCCGCGCTCCGCGCCCCTCGGCCCAAACTAAAAGCAAATAAAGAAGAAGGAACAATAGCTTTAGACAGCCAAACAACAATTAAAGGTATTCCATTGATAGCTTTCGATTATAAACTTGGCAACCGCTCTGCTTTGGAATGGATTTTAGATCAATACAAAGAAAAAAAGCCAAGAGACCCAACTATCGCAGAAAAATTTAACACATACAAATTTATAGACTACAAGGAAAAAGTAATTGATTTGCTTATGCGAGTAACCCGAGTAAGCATCGAAACAATGAACATAATAAAAGAGATGAGATAATTTATACTGTTCATCAGAACTTGGATTAAGCAGATTAAAAGATTTCACTGATTATTAAAAAAAAGAAAATCTGCGTAATCACAGTTCAGACAGACACAATGTAAGATCCACCCCCTTCCCCCGCCAGCGGGGGACACAGGACTGTTCTGTTTTTTTTCATCTTTCCAAAATTTCCCCCTCCTTCCAAAATTCAATTTTGGAAGGAAATTTTCTTCCCAAGTTCAACTTGGGAAGTAGAGAAAAATGGTTTATCC
>JAAYJM010000101.1 GCA_012522895.1 Ignavibacteria bacterium | reverse complement strand
TTTACATTATAATTTTAATTTTGAATTATTATGGCATCTGGAAAGAAAAGAGTAAAAAGAAAAATTGTAGCAGATTCTCACGGCAAAGCTTTCATACGCGCTACTTTCAATAATGTTATGGTTACTATAACAGATATGTATGGAAACACTATTTGCTGGTCTTCTGCCGGCCGCAATGGCTTTAGAGGTTCGAAAAAGAATACGCCTTATGCTTCGCAAGTTACTGCAGAAAAAACTGCAAAAGAAGCTTACGATATGGGCCTCAGAAAAGTTGATGTGGTAGTTAAAGGACCAGGCTCCGGCCGAGAAGCTGCTATCAGAGCATTAACACAAGCCGGACTTGAAATCCATAGCATTTTAGATAGAACTCCAATTCCGCATAATGGTTGCAGACCTCCAAAAAGAAGAAGAGTTTAATTTTGCATCGCTTTAAATAATTATTAGAAAATATATATGAATACTTTCATACAAATGCCCGATAATATTCTGATTGAAGAAACAGACAATCCGAATTTTACTAAGTTTATACTTCAACCTCTTGAAAAAGGATATGGAGTTACGATAGGCAATTCCTTGCGCAGAGTTCTGCTTTCTTCTATCCCCGGCTCTGCCATTATCGGAGTTAAAATCAGCGGCGTTCTTCACGAATTTCAAACTATTCCCGGTGTTATAGAAGACGTTACTGAAATAATACTGAATTTAAAAGAAGTTCGTTTGAAAGCTATTGATAAGAAACTTCAAAAAATCAATTTTAATTTAACAGGTCCTTGCCAATGGACAGCAAAAGACATTCAAGAAGCATCGAATTTAATTGAAATTGTCAATGAAGAGCATTACATTGCAACTCTATCTGAGGATGTTGAGCTTGATATCGAGTTACGTATTGGCAGAGGAAATGGCTATGTCCCGGCTGAGGAGCAGCAAATTGGAGATAACCCAATTGGAATGCTACCAATCGACTCAATATTTACGCCTATTCTTAACGTTATTTACAACGTTGAACCGTATAGAGTTGGACATAGAACTGACTATGAAAAACTTATTCTTGATATAAGGACAGACGGAACTATTTTACCAATAGAAGCTGTTCATATTGCTTCGAGGATAATTAACGAGCATATAAAATTCTTCATCACTTTTGAAGAGGAGGAAGAAGAGCCGCCTGTTCAGGAAACAACAGAAGACGAGGTGAAGGAAGCAGAGCGGAATAAGCTGTTGAAAACCTTACTCACGCCTGTCGAGGAGCTTGAGCTTTCTGTAAGAGCGCATAATTGCTTGAAAGCAGCTAATATCAAAAATCTTGCGGAGCTTGTCCAACTTCACGAGCAGGAGTTGCTTAAGTTTAGAAATTTTGGCAGAAAATCACTTGCCGAGCTAACAGAAGTCGTAAATAGCTATGGACTGACTTTTGGAATGAATATAGACCACGTAATTAAAAATGACAATCAATTTAAACAGGATTTGATTCAAGATTAAATATATTCTTTTGTTAATTTTTGAGTTTGAAAAATGAGACATCTAAATAAAGGAAGAAAACTAAAACGCACAAGCAGTCATCGCAAAGCGCTGTTGAATAATTTGGCAACTGCTTTGTTTGAGCATAAAAAGATTTTAACAACCGAAGCAAAAGCAAAAGAACTTCGCCCATTTGCAGAGCAGCTCATCACAAGAGCGAAACACGCTTATCAAAATGAAAGAGCAAAGCAGCTGCCTGAGGGACATAGCATCGACATTCATAATAGAAGAATAGTCAATAGATATATCAAAAGAAAAGCAGTTCTTCAAGAGTTATTCGATTCCATTGCGCCAGCGATAGTTGAGCGTCCCGGAGGATATTGCCGCATAATAAAAGTTGGAAACCGAAGAGGAGATGGCGGAAGAACAGCTATAATTGAATTGGTCGACTGGTCTAACCCTGTAGATGCAGCCAACTCAATTAAAAAGCGTAAAAAACAAAAGGAAGATCCTACTGTAAAGCCAAAGACCGCTCCAAAAGTAGTAAAAGAAGAAATTATAGAAAAAGTTGAAGAAAAAGTTGAGACAGCGCCAGAAGAAAAGATTGAAAAAGTCGATTCTCAAGTAGAAGAAGTGCTGGAGGAAAAAGTTGAAGAACTTAACATTGAAGTGGCAGAGGAGCCTATTGCTGATGCTCAAAATGAAACTAATGAAGCAAGCAGCGAGGCAACTGATAACGATGAAGAAGAAGACGTGAAGGTTATTGAGGAGCCTGAGGCAAGCAAAGAGGAAGCTTCAGCAGAAGAAGAAAAGCCGGCTCCAGAAGAAAATAAAGAAAATGAATAATCTTAATATCTAATAAAATTTTATTTATGCCGTCTAAGGAATTGACGGCATTTTTTTTATTTTTATGAATATTATAACAGCAAAAAATATAAAGAAGTCTTATTTTAGCAAGTCTAAGCGAGAAACTGAGGTTTTAAACGACTTATCTTTTAAAATTAAGCAGTCTGAGTTCCTTGCAATTATGGGCGCCTCTGGCGTTGGCAAAAGCACGCTTCTGCATATACTCGGTGGCTTAGATTCTTTTGATGAAGGGAAAATAGAATTTTCTATTGACAATCAAATATATGAAATAAATAGTTTGAACTCAAATGAAATAGCAGATTTTCGTAACAAGCATATTGGCTTTGTTTTTCAGTTCCATCATTTGCTGCCAGAATTTTCTGCTATTGAAAACGTTATGATACCAGCGCTTATTGCTGGAAAAAGCAGCTCCGAAGCAAGGCGGGAAGCTCAATATTTGCTTGAAAAAGTTGGAACATTCCATCGCGCTGCTCATAAGCCATCAGAACTATCTGGAGGGGAGCAGCAGAGGGTCGCAATAGCAAGAGCTTTAATCAATAAGCCATCAATTATTCTTGCTGACGAGCCAACAGGCAATTTAGATGGAAGCAATGCAGAAGCTGTTTTGAATTTGCTTCTTGAAATAAGAAAGGAATATAAACAGACCTTAATAATTGCCACTCATAGCGCGGAAATCGCAAAAAACGCTGAAAGGCTGTGCATAATGAGGGAAGGCAAAATATTTTAATGCTAAAAATAGAATATAAATAAAGTATTAAAAAAATAACAAATAATGTTAACCGAGGCTATGAAAAAAACATCGCTAATAATAATTAGTTTTTCTACACTGATTTTTTTGATTTGTAGCTGTGGCTCACCGAGACGCCAAACAGGTGGTTTCGATATGCAGCGTCAAATTTATGATAAAGAAGTTGATACTTTAAAAGATGTTTATATCGTCGATACAAAGCCAATTGACTCGGTTGACGTCAATAAATTAATTTACGATATTTTCAAAATTGAAATTGATGAATATCCAGAGAAATTAAAGGTTTACGCCAGAGTTTACGATTCACTTGGAAACTTTGTTACGAATATGGCGCGCCCTTATCTCAAAGACACAACAAAAAATTATTGGACATATTACCGTGAGGTATTGGGGGAGAAAATTAAACGCGATGCTGCCATTGATACTTTTACTGTCAGGGAGTATGGCGCTAACGACTCCATTCCTTATAATATTGTTTTGACAACCGATTATAGCGGCTCAATGGCGCCAGTTTTGAGAACTATACTCGAAGGAACTGAGCTTTTTGTTAGCTTAAAATCTGAATACGATAGAATTGCCTTAACTACTTTTAATCAAAAGTATTATGTGAAAGTTCCTTTTGCTCAAGATACCGCTGAAATATTATCTCTTTTCAGGAGGAATTGGAGAGATGGAGTTGGCATTTTTTCTGCAATGTATGATGCTGTCCATAACTCAATCAATCTTTTTAAGGATACAGAGCCAGACATAGCACGCGTTTTAGTTCTTTTTTCCGATGGAGACGATAATTACTCAAAAAAAGAAATTGGAGAAATAATTGACAGCGCCAAAAAGAACAATGTTAATATTTTTACAATTGCTTTTGGCTACTCAAAAGACAATTACCTTAGAGCAATGGCTAAATATACTGGTGGAAAATTTTATCGCGCCCGCTCGAGAGAAGAGCTTATTGCTATTTTTCGCGATATTTATATGAGCTTAAAGTATTATTATTATGTTACTTACAAGCCGCCCAAGTTCTGGGGATTGCACAACGTGATTGCAGCGATGAATTTTGAAGAAAGGACGGATACACTTTTTGCTTATGGAGAATACAATACATCGGATTTGTTTGATTGGAGCAAAATCGGCGATTCCTTTACCCGTCCCATTCTTTTCGATTTCGATAGCGCGGTAGTGAAACCCGAATCTTACCCAATAATAGAGGAAATTGCTGATGCAATGCTGAGTATGCCTTCTTTGAAATTGGAAATTCAGGGACATACCGACAACGTTGGTCGGATTGACTATAATTTAGATTTATCTCAAAAGCGTGCAAACGCGGTTATGCAAAAAATAATTGAAGCTGGCGTTGAAGAAAGACGCTTGCGTGCAAGAGGCTTTGGTATGTCGAAGCCAATAAAACCGAATGACAGCGAAGAAGGGAGAGCAGCAAATAGAAGAACTGAATTTGTTATTATTGCTAAATAGCGATAATTAAGGAGCTTGGAATTACTTGTCCATCACATATTTGTTTATCGAAAACTATCTATGCCTCAGCAAGCCATTGACGAACAATTTTCACTAGCACTTTCGTTGGCTTGTCTTTTATCTTTGCGTTTAGCTCTAAAATCTTCTGCCTAAAATTTTCGTAATTCCTTGAAAAATCTAAATTATTCCTCCTTAAAGCCACAAGAGATAAATTAGTAATATCTTTCTTTGAGAGCTTGTGTTTCGGCTCTTTTTTGTGTATGTCAATAGTTTTCTTTGTTTCAAAATTATATCGCTTTATTTCATATTTTGCCATTTTATGACCTTAATTCCATTTCAAAAAAAGACACCCGCGGGTATGTAATGTTTGCTTTTTCGGTAATTGTGTTTATGGAAAACTGCAATTTGGAGTCAGTTTCTTTCATTATTTTTGCAATGCTTTCCTTCGAAAAAAGCAATTCGATTGTTTCATCGTTTGCATATTCAATCTTGCTTAATCCAATATCTCCACTTGCAAGATAATTAAATTTGTTCTGCTCGAAAGTAAAGCTAAGCTCAATAGGATGAATGAACTTCAAAATAACTTTATATTTCAAATCAAAAGTTTCTTGGAACTCGAAAGCAAAGCCAAAGTAATTTTCAGTTTCTGCAAAGCGAAGGGATTTCAAAATCTCGCCAACTTGCTGCATGTCTGTAAAACTTTTATCTAATTCGATGAAAGCAGCATCTTCCCATTGCGCCAAATTGCTTTTCTTTCCGCTGATTTTAATATTGGAAATCTCGCGTGTTTGCTTTTTGGTGCGAGGAGCTTGGGTTTTTCCGATTGGGAAATTCAGCTCATCTGGCGCTTTTTCTTCCATAGCCTCATAAACTTGCCTTAAATACCAGCGGAAAAGCATATCGAAATCGCTTTTATTTTCAACGTTATGCCTTGGGCAATACCACCAAAACCAGTCTGAGCCTTCTGCAATATAAATTAAATTTATTGCTTTTTCATGTTTTTCTTTACTGATAAGCTCCTTTTTGTCTTCTAACTTTTTTCTTGCCAAGGCAAGATGGGACCAAGCAACTCTATTTTCCTCGCCTTCAATCCAAATATCGAAATTGCCATCAATCCAAGAGCCAGCTTGAATGCTTTCAAGCGGAGTTAAATAGCTTGAACGGCTACTATTTGCAGCTTCAGAAAAGCAAAGAGAGCGAAATTCATTTTCATTTGAAAGCTGCTCGAAAAGCTCGCGGCAAAAGGGAACGCCATTTTCCTTGTAATATTCCCAGCAATTTTCACCATCAAGAATAATTGGAACAACAGCGTAATTCAAAGCATCTTCACCGCAAGTGCTGACGATTTTTTGCTTTATATCCCTTAAGCGATTGCAAAAATCCTGTGCGGCGTCTTTGGGATTCCATCGTGAATAAACAAAGCCAATAGCATCGGAGAGCTGATGGTCGCGAAAAATGAGCTTTATTTCTTTGTCCTCAATCCTCAGTTTTCTTGGGAAATACTTATCTACGTTTCTATAACTATCTTTGTCGCTGTTTGCAAGAACCTCTTCATCGCTTGCAGCCCATTTAAAACCCGCTTCCGCAGTAAGTTTCAAAGCCTCGTTTGAAATTGAGCCTTCCGAGGGCCAAAGCCCTTGAACGTCAATTCCATAGCGTTTGTTTACAAAATCTTTTGCTTTCTCAATCTGAAAAAAAGCATCTTCTGGAAAGCGGAAAATTGGCTCTGGCATCGAGACATTTGGCAAAGATTCTTTTGCAGAACGGCTGTCGCAAAGAAGGGGCAAAATCGGATGAAAAAGCGGCGAGCAGCTTAGCTCAATTTGTTTGTTTTTAGCGAGCGTTTCAAGGAGTGGCTTTATATTTCGCAAAAGCTCCTCTTGTTCTTTTAAGCAAAGAATTTTGTCGGCATCTGTGAAGTTTTTGCCCTTATCGAATAGTTTTCTTATGCTTTCTTTCTGCCTTGAAAAATACCCAAACCAGCTTAAATTATACCAAAGTTGTAAATCTAACCATTCTTGATCGAGAGCGAATTCGATAAATTTTTCTCTATTTTTTGCCTTTTCATAAAGCTCTTTATAGCGCGGATAAATTGCTATCATATTGTCGTAATTGCAAAGAAAGAAGAGCCGAGCTATTTCGCTTTTATCCTCCTTTGATAAATCTGCTGGGTCTTTCAAAGTTAGCTTTTGAATTTTATCAAGCACAGAACCATTAATATAATCATCAATTTGCATAAGAAGTGAAGGCACTAAGTTAATAGTGTGTTTGAGCTTAGGAAATTCTTGAAAAAGAAAAGGGAGGTCATAATAATCCTTTACTCCGTGGAGTCGCACCCAAGGCAAAATAAACTCATTTTCTTTTTTATAATATGGCTGATGGAAGTGCCATAGAATTGCAATATTTAATGGTAGCATTTTTTTGACTGTTATTGTTAGTTTATACTATGTTTCATTTTGTCATTTTGGACGACCAATTAAGAGAGATCTTTGCTTAAATGGTGATGACAAAAAGACTTATCCTCCGCTGGCGAGGGAAGGGGGTGGATCTTTGGAAACGTCATTTTGAACCTATTGAAAAATCCAGTGAGCGTTTCAATTCCGCAATCACTCTGGATTCCTCGCTGCGATCGGAATGACAGTGCCACAGTATATCCCCTTTTAAAAAAATATTATCGCATTATCCTTATCTATTCAATTTTCCTGCTCTGGCTTCATCGTAAAGTATGCTGTTGCTTGGGTCTACGTATTTTAAATTCGTAAATACTTCTTCGTTTGTGTGTCCTTGCAATGTGTATGCAATTTCATCTGCCTTAGAATCAAAAAAGGCTTGCAGAAGAACGCTCGGACCCACCATTTTGTTTTTTTTGTAATCAGCAAGATCTTCAATCACGAACTCTAAACTTTTCATTGCTTTTTCTTTGTCGAATGACATTTCGTCAAGAACGTCATAATAATAGCTGAAAATGATTTTTCTTAAGCCATGATAACGCATATCACATAGCTCGGAAACAAGGTTATAGCGTGTAAATTCCCCAGGTTGAGAAAAAGTGCTGTAACCATCTGCACTGCTTGATGCGCCAAGTTGAACGATTGATTTCGCTTGCTCGAACGCATCGGTGCCACCCAATTCATTGTAACTGTCTAAATCAAAACCGATTACAAGCAGCATATAGTAATCTATTAGACTTGTAAAAGCATCGAACCTCATTGGATTATAAGTTAAATTTGCTCCAAGCCCATATTCAAAAGACCATTGTCCGTCAAGCATTTTCAAGGCAACTGATTCGCCTGCAACTTCTTCTGGGCCATCAAGCTTTCTCTTGGAAATCACAAGTAACCTGGCGCTATAAAAATTCCGCGAGCCGCCGCTAAGGACTATTGTCAGATTCACCGGTATTGGATCGCCCTCCCATTCTATTGGTGTAAACTTTTGGTTATCAATATACCTTTTAACATCACTTTCCATCTGTGCAACGCTTGTCCTGTTTTCAAAAGTAAGCTGGTCTAAAACCACGCTAACGTTTGCAACGATTTCTTGAGAAAAAGAAACGAAAGGCATAAGCAGACAAGCAATTAAAAGCAGAGTTTTTAATAAATATTTCATTTTTATTTTCCTTTTTGCTTAAATATTATTATAATTTATTAAAAAAGAATTAAAATATCAAATCAATCTTTTTACTTGCTTATATTAACGGCTTACAAAGTTTAATAGTTTATAAAAGATTTGGGCTAATATTAACCATTTGAGAATATTAACCACATAGAGGCACTAATTTGTAATTAAATGAAAACTCGCTTTTAAGCATAAACTCTAAGCAATTCAACTACTAAAAAAACTTGGCACTCTATTTGAATATATGTTTAAAAAAAATAGGTGTGCTATGATTTTTAGACAATATTTATTTAAAACTCGGCTTCCTTTGATGAATAAAGCATTAGATACTTATGCTTTAAGGCAGAGGACGATTTCAAAAAACATTGCAAACGCAACCTCTCCGCATTATAGACCGGAGGAGGTGAAATTTGAAGAGTTTTTTAAAACGAGCAGTATTAGTTTAGAAGGGCAAAATAAAGAAGAGCGTCATATACCATTAGGGAAAAAGAGCGTCCAGGCCGCGGAGCCAGAAATTGATAATGCTGAGGTGCCAAGTCCAGAAGTCTATTTTTCTGGTGAAACTCACGTCAATATTGACAAGGAAATGTCGAATTTAGCTCAAAATCAAATTAGATTCCGCTTTGCTTCTCAGATGGTAAAAGGTTACTTTACTGGTCTTACTGGCTCAATAAGAGGAATGCTAACACAATAGAAAGGAATAATTTATGGCAGAAAATATATTTTCATCTTTCGATATTAGCGGGCAGGGCTTATCTGTCCAAAGAATGCGATTAAGTGCTGTTGCGAAAAACATTGCAAACGCAAACACAACAAAAAGTGCCGACGGAAAGCCATACCAGCGTGAAGTTGTAATTGCAAGAGCTATACCAGGCTCGCCCTTTGAAGAAGAATATGAGAATCAAATTGCGCTTAATACTTCAAGTCAATTTCACGGAACAAACACAAATCTCGGCACTTATCCACCGGATTACAGCGTTTTGAAGGCAATAACGGCGCGAGACAGCTCGCCGCCAAGGTTAGTATACGACCCATCGCACCCTGACGCAAACGAGGAAGGCTATGTGGAAATGCCAAATGTAAATATAGTTACAGAAATGGTGGAGATGATAAGTGCGCAGCGTTCTTTTGAGGCGAATACAAGTGTAGTAGAGGCAGCTAAAAATGTTGCTCGTTATTCTTTGGAAATATAGTTTTTTAATTGAGCAAGAATATTTATGAAAGTTTCTCCGATAAATATATATAAAAGCAATTACTTATATGGAACGGAATATTCGAACAGCATAAAATCGAATAACATTGAAAAGCTTAGCAGGGAAAACGACAAGCAAGATAAGCTAACTGTTTCTAATCATAACGAGCTGATAACGAAAAAGGAAAGACAATTTTTCATTAAACTTTTCCCAGAAAGCTCAGAGCAGATTCAAAATCACGTGCTTTTCAATAGAAACGGAAAAGTGCAGAATTATAATTTAACAAAAGGTTCGCTACTTGATAGCAGAGTGTAGCTGTGTATTTTTTAAAAGAAGTGGAAATCCCCTCGTTCCCCTTTTTCAAAGGGGACGAAAGAATATCCCCCGCTGGCGGGGGCAGCATGCATGGGTGGGGTCATTCCGAGCGTAGCGAGTGATCCAGAGTAATATTGAATTTGGAAAGTTTTCTGGATTCTTCACTATCGTTCAGAATGGCAGAGCTATTCTATCTTCCCTTTTTCAAAGGGGACGAAAGAATTGTCCCCCGCTGGCGGGGGCAGGGGGTGGATAATTCATTTAATAATAATAGACTTATGGATCCTTCACTAGGGTCAAATGATAGATTAAAAAAAAGGCAGCGTAACAAATAAAAATACATTTTCAGGATGAAAAAAATTGAAAGGATTTCAATATGATAAACGAAATTGGACCAAATAAGCAATACCTCCCTTTGCAGTTTCAGCGTAATAATCTCAATGAAATAGCAAGTCCAAAAGATGAAACCTTTGCCGACTCTTTAAAAGAATTAATTCAAGACGTAAATTCTTTGCAAAAGGATTCTAATGCCTTGACAGAAAAAATGATAAAAGGCGAGCCAGTCGATTTGCACGATGTTATGATTGCAAGCGAAAAAGCAAAAACAAGTTTCCAATTGCTTCTTGAAATTAGAAATAAGTTTTTAGATATGTATCAAGAAGTTCATCGTATGCAAGTGTAATTAAATTAAATGATTAATAGTATATGGCAAAATTAGAATTAATTGGACAGGGAAAGCAATTCTTAGGGAAGTTGACCACTTTTCAAAAAGTCCTGCTTTTTGGAACATTCGCAATAGTGCTTGTTGGGATATTGGCGCTTGTTGTTTTTTCCGGACCAAGCAAAGAAATGTCGATTTTGTTTTCTGGTTTAAGTGAAACAGAAGCATCAAAAATTGTTGAGAGCCTGAAAGAAAAGAACATTCCTTATAGCTTGAAAGATAACGGAACAACTATATTAGTAGAAAAAAATACTATTTACGATACCCGATTGTCTTTAGCAAGCGAGGGGCTGCCGGAATCTGGGACCGTGGGCTATGAGCTTTTTGATAAAACAAATTTAGGTATGAGCGAGTTTGTTCAAAAGCTAAATTACCGCCGTGCATTAGAGGGAGAGCTGGCGCGGACTATCAACTCGCTTGAAGAAGTAAAAAATGCTCGTGTTCATATTGTAATACCCGAAAAAGCTTTATTTGAAAAGGATCAGAAGGAAACAACGGCATCGGTTACACTTCATCTGAAAAGTGGTCGCAGTTTAAGCAAAATAAACGTTGAAGGTATTCAGAATTTAGTTGCTAACAGCGTTGAAGGGATGCAGCCATCTTCGGTGAGCGTGATCAGTCAGCGTGGAAAAGTGCTTTCAGATCCGCCAAAAAATATTTCGTCCATAGCCGGTTTAACTTCCACCCAACACGAGCAGCAAATAAACGTTGAGCAATACATAGCTGGCAAGGTCCAAAGTTTGCTCGATGGCGTATATGGAGCTGATAATACGGAGGTTCGCGTTAATGCCGAATTAGATTTTACCCAAATAGAAAAAACAATTACAGAATTTGACCCAGAGCGCCAAGCGGTTTTGAGCGAGCAATCAGTTAACGAGGTTAGCCATTCTACTGATTCACTTAGCTATCCTGCTGTGAATATGGCTCGGGACCAAAGCAATCAAATTTCTAATTACGAGGTATCTAAAACGGTTCAAAGGATAATTGAAGAGGTTGGCAATGTGAAAAGATTGACTGTCGCGGTTTTGGTAAACAGTTCACAAAAGATTGTGGATCGCGATGGAAAAAAAGTTTTAGAAAGCGAGCCGAGGACAGAAGAAGAAATTAATAAATTGACAGAAATAGTAAAAAACGCGGTGGGCTTCAATCCGATGCGTGATGACCAAATTACAGTCGATTACATTCCATTTGAAACAACGATTTACGAAGAAGATTTGAAAATTTACGAAGAAATTCCCTGGTGGAAGGAGCCTGAAAATATCAAATTGTTCGTTTTAATTCTTGCAGTTTTATTCACAATTATGCTTATGTTGAAAATTCTCAGCTCAAAGCAAATAAAGAATAAATTGAGGATTGCTTTAGCTCTGCCAGAAGAAATTAAAATTGAAGAAGAAGAAATCAGGGAAGAAGAAAAAGAGGAAATTGAAGAAATTGAGATTGAAGAAGATGAGCTAATGCTTTTGCCAACAGATTTGCCAGACCACCTTTTATTGGAAGCTGAAAAGCAGCATGTAGGAATAGGGGGATTTGCCGAAGAGTTTGGGGAAGATTTTGATAGAGATGCTATGATGGAAAAAGCAAGGGCTGAATTAGATGGGCAAGAGTCAGTAGAAGTTACAGAGGAATCGCTTATGAAGTTGGAAATTAAAGATAAGGTTTCAGGCTATGTTACAGAGCAAACCCAGGATGCAATCCGTTTGCTAAGAATTTTTATGGGGCATGACCTTGACGAAAAGGTTTTTAAACTGTAAAATCGTCTGTAAACCTAATCCATTAATTATAATATTTTCATACTATTTTACGTTATTAAATATAAAGAGTATTTTTCAGGTTAAGTAAAAAAAATGAGAGTAAGCAAAGCAGAGCAATTGACTGGCAAGCAAAAGGCAGCCGTCTTGCTGATGTCGCTCGATGTAGATGTAGCTGCTAAAGTATTTCAAGAGCTGGATATGAAGGAAGTCGAAAATATAGCTGTTGAAATTACTAATTTAAAAGATCTTCCTCAAATTGTGGTTGAAGATGTGATTGACGAGTTCTATCAGCTTATGACTGCGCAAACCTATATGATAGAAGGGGGATTAGATTATGCCCAAGTTATACTTGAAAAAAGCTATGGGCCCGAAAGAGCAAGAGAAATTGTTGAGAAAATTAGAGTTCTAACCACTGTTAGAGGTTTTAACGTTTTAAAAAAATCCGATCCGCAGCAGTTAGCAAGTTTTTTGTCGAAAGAACATCCGCAAACTATTGCTTTAATTTTATCGCACTTGCCTTCGGATCAATCTGCTGAAGTGCTTTCTGAGTTCAACGAACAGCTAAGGGCAGACACAATAATGAGAATAGCAAAGCTCGGAAAAGTTTCTCCAGCCTTAGTTTCACAAGTTGAGCATGTCGTGGATCAAGTTGCCGAACAGACTCTTTCGCAAAATCTTGCCGCAGCAGGTGGAGCGCAATTAGTTGCAAATATTTTAAATAAAAGCAACAATGCTTCAGCAAAATCAATGATAGAAAATATTGAAGAAAAGGATTTTGGGCTTTCGGTTGAAATTAAACGACTTATGTTCCTATTCGAGGATATTGTTCTTATTGATGACAAAGGTGTTCAACGCATTCTTCGGGAAATTGATAAGCGCGATTTAGCTTTATCATTAAAAGTTGCCGATGAAAAAGTAAAACAAAAAATATTTAAAAATATGTCCGAAAGAGCTGCCGCTGTTGTGAAAGAGGAGCTTGAATATATGGGACCGGTTAAGTTAAAAGAAGTAGAAAGCTCGCAAATGAGAATTGTCGATGTGATTAAACGACTTGAAGAGCAGGAGGAAATCGTTATCGGTGGGCAGGGCAAGGAAGATATTTTCGTGTAGTCAAAATTAAAGGAGTCTGCTATGCCGCATTACAACATAAAGCTCAATAAACTGCCAATGCGTTTTTATGCACTAACACATAAAGATGACGGCTTGAGAAATGTTGAAAGTGAAACTGATATTATTGATGACGAAGCTTCAATCATTTCCGATGATTTTATTGAAAAGAAAACAAAAATCATTTCTGCTTTTTATGATGAATTTACTATTTCAGATTCAAAAAAGCCGATAGCTATTTCATTGAAAAATGTCCGAACCGAAGATGAGCTTCCGATAAAAGAAATTCAAAAAGAAATACAAAATGCTTATAATAAAGGATTTGCCGATGGACAAGACGTTGCAAAAACAACTCTTGAAGCGGATATTGAAAAATATTCAAGTTGGATAAAAAATTTCGATACAGTTGCAAATGAATTAAAAAGCAGTTACAATAGCGAAATAAATAAATTTAAAGAAGCAGTTAGCTCTGTTGCAATAATAATTGCTGAAAATATTATTAACTCAGAAATATCGCAAAATAAGAATTTAATCACAAAGAATTTTGAGAATATTTTTAAACAATTTGAAGATGAAGATATTTTTAAAATAAAAATTCATTCAGAAAATTTAGCTATATTAGAAGAAGTAAGCAGTTCTTTAACCAGCAGGCACAGCGGCAAGCAAGATATTGAAATCGTTGCAGATGACTCAGTCGATAAATTTAGCTGCGTTTTAGAAACATCTGCCGGCACAATCGACACAAGAGTTAAGATTCAGCTTGAAAAAATAGTGAGCAAAATGATTCAGCAGTTAGAAGAAAGCTCTGATTTATATGATTAACCCGGATTTATTTAAAAAAAAGGCGCTTGTTTCGCTTCGCGATTTAGACAAATACAAGCTAAGCGGAAAAGCTACAAAAGTAGTTGGCCTGGTAGTGGAAAGCGAGGGACCAAAAGCTCCTATCGGTGAAATTTGCATTTTGAAGAATAAAGAAGGGCAAGAGCTTAGCAAAGTTGAAATTGTTGGCTTTAAAAACAACACAATTCTTTCTATGATTTTGGGCGATTTATCTGAGGTTCAGCCCGGAATGGAATTAGTTGCAACTGGCGAGCAGTTATCTGTTAGCCTTGGAGATAGTTTGCTTGGGCGCGTGCTTGACGGAATGGGCGAGCCTCTTGACGATTTGGGTAGAATTATCCCAGAAGAAAGACGCTCTATTTATGCACTGCCACCCCATCCACTTACAAGACAAAGGATTAGAGAGCCGCTTTCAACTGGAATAAAGGCAATAGACGGGCTTTTAACTATCGGGAAGGGGCAGCGCGTAGGAATTTTTGCAGGCTCAGGTATAGGGAAATCTACTCTGCTCGGAATGATTGCCCGAAACACTTCTGCCGACATAAATGTGATTGCACTTATTGGTGAGCGAGGACGAGAGGTAAAAGAGTTCATTGAAGATAGCTTGGGAGAAGCCGGTATTCAACGCTCTATTTTAGTTGTAGCAACAAGCGATGCCGTTCCATTAGTAAGAGTAAAAGCCGCTCTTGTTGCAACAACTATTGCTGAATTCTTTCGGGATAAAGGTTTAGACGTTTTACTGATGATGGATTCGGCTACTCGCTTAGCTATGGCTCAGCGCGAGGTAGGATTGAGCATTGGCGAGCCACCCACCTCCCGTGGATACACTCCTTCGGTTTTTACTCTTATGCAAAAAGCGATGGAAAGGTCTGGGAACTCTGAAATCGGCTCAATAACAGGGCTTTATACCGTGCTTGTCGAGGGGGACGATATGAACGAGCCAGTTTCCGATGCTGCTCGCGGTATTCTTGATGGACATATAGTTTTGACGAGACGGCTGGCTTCCTTCGGGCATTACCCAGCTATTGATGTGCTTGAAAGCATTTCAAGGGTTATGAATGATGTGATTTCACCGGAGCATAAAAAAGCTGCAAAATTTGTTAAAGAGATGATGGCAACTTATCGTGGTGCTGAGGACTTGATTAGCGTAGGTGCATATCAAAAAGGGAGTAACCCAAGAATTGATAAAGCAATCAAGTTAAACGATATAATTAACGGTTTTCTAACTCAAGCAACTAATGAAGCGATTGATTTTGATGAGCTTGTAAATAAATTAATTAGCATTGCGAATGCTGAGTAAATGGCGAAAAAATTCTCATTCCGATTAGAGCCACTGCTGAATATCAAAGCTTTTCACGCTAAGCAAGCAAAAGAAGAGCTGATGGCAATACTGTATTTGAGAACGAAAAAAGAAAGCGAAATTGAGGAAAGAAATAATTATTTGAGTTCTTTATTTGAGCATAAACTTATTTACAGCAAAGCATCGGAAATTCAAGCTTTTTGGTATCATATAAACTATGTTAAAGAGCAGATTGCTAAGCTTGAGAACGAAAAAGAGCAATTAGTTGAGATTGAAAATCTAAAAAGAGAAAAATTTAATGCTGCTATGAAAGAGGAAAAAATACTTGAAAAGCTAAAAGAAAAAAAACGTCAAGCTTATTTTGAAGATATAAACAAAGAAGAAATAAAGCAGTTAGATGAAATTGCGCAAAAGAAATTTCAAAACTTTGAAATGCAGTAGCTATGAATCAAAAGCAACTAATACTATTGGTAATAATAATTTCAGCGAGTTTAATTCTTGCTTTTAGCTTGCTTTTTCTCGTTGTCCATTTTTTTCCGGAGTGGATTGGGATTGAGCCAAGTGAAACGGAGCTGAAAGAAAAAGGCATAAAAAAAGTTGCTTTGCCTCCGCTTATAAATCAAATTTACGTTTCCAAAGAAAAAATTGATGAATTTCAAAACAGCGCCCTAATAAACGATGTTTTAAATTTTCGCAATGATTCTTTGCAAAAGCTGATTTTCACATTAAATAAGCAGATTTTAGATCTATATAATAAAAACACAATTTTCACAGACAGCATAAAAAAACTTTCCGAAACCGACAAATCTAAACTCGAGCAGCAAAAGGAACTTAACGATTCTATAAGAACGCTTTATTCTAACTTAACTAAAGCGAACAATCAAGTAAAACTTCTCGAAAAACGCAGCGAAGATTATGAAAAATGGCTCAGTAGAAAGTATGATTCCTTAGAAACAAAAAACTTCACTGAGTTTGCAAAAATCTATAATAATTCAAATCCCAATGAGATTGCAAAAATTTTAGAGCAAATTGAGGAAAGAGATGCTGCTTTTATCTTGAAAAATATGAACAAGAAAAAAGCTGGCAAGATTCTTGAAGCAATGCAACCTGAAAGAGCAGCAGCTATTTTACTGCTTGGGGCAGACGATAGATAAATAGCTGATATTTAAAGGATTATTAAAAGAAATTGCAGGATGCAAGTAAATAACACTACTTTGCTGCTTGGGGGTGCAAATCCGAGCTGCGCTGCTAAGAATATTAGCCAAAATGACAAGCCAAAAAATAGCCATTTGTTTGATTTTAGCCAAATCGAAGGATTGCTTTTCGAAGATGAGCCATCGCTTCAACTTCTATCGTTTAATTTAGAATTGCAAGTTCAGAAAAGCGATGGGGAGGAGGAGCGAACTAATCAATTTGAAAACGCAGATTTTTGCTTATTTCCTTTAGAAAATGTTTTTTTTAGAGATTTAAAAGAAGCTAATCATAATGCTGAGGCTGAACAATTTAGCAATTTTAATTTAAGCAAGCCTAATATCAGCGATTCTAATTTAAGCAACTCTAATTCAAACACAAACTTGCCAGCGGAAGCAAAGGTCGATTTAGGTATATTTAATTTCTCTTTGTTTTCAGAGAATAAATCTGTAAAAATTCCTCAAAACGTTCAAAATTTGGCGGACAATAATCCACCCCTCCAAAACCAAAAAGAAAAGCAAAGTCCTTTAAAATCAATAGAAAACGCTCAAAGCGTTAACAGTTCAAAATTGAATATTATCGTTCAAAGCGAGGACGAAATTCCAGAAATGGAGTTTAAAATTGCTAAAAATAAAGAGACGCAAAGCATTTTATTTCAAAATGAGAATATTTTGAGCAATAAGCAAATCCAGAGCGAGAACACAAAGCACAATAATAGCCAACTGCAATTACTTTTATCTTTAAAATCAAATTCATACTTTCCAAAAGAAAGCGAAAGCAGAACGCAAAACATTTCACAAAAAATTGAAAACATTATCCCAAGTGATCTTAAAACAAGTGATCTTAAAACAAATAATGAAGCAAGCAGCGAGGAGGAAACAACATTAACGCAAGAGAAAAAGAATTTTACACCCGAGCAAAAAAATATAAAAGCCATTCCTTTCGCAGCTTTAGAGAATGAAGAAGCAAAGGCAATTAGAATTGAAGGGAAAAAAGAAGCTCAAATTTTAAAGCAAAATGATAAAATAGAATTAAATAAAAATGACAATATTGAAAAAGAAACTAAACCCGATTTTTCCGCACCAAAAAAAGAAAGCAAAGAACATTCTTTAAAAGGCGAGCAAAAGCAAAATGACTTTCTGGCGGAGAAAAGAATAACAAGTAATGTTAGCCTCAGCAGCGCTGCGGAAACCGAAGTTGAAGGAAACGATAATAATGCTCAAAATAAAGCGCAGCTGAATAAAAATAGCCAAGAAAACCAAACAGCAAATCTTGGAAACGCTTTGCATAAAACACAAAATCTTGCAAAAGATTTAAACGCATTGAACACAAGCAAAACTTTTGACCAGGGCATAAGTCAGTATACTACACGAATTTACCCAAATGAATTTGCAAGAACGACCTTTAATGTAATTAGCGCCTTGCCAGATAATTCATCTGGCACAGCAAATTTGATTTTAAAACCCGCTTCACTCGGCACAATAATTGTAAATATTAATCTGAAAGACAAGATGCTCAATGTTGATATTAAGCCAGAGAATAAAGATGTCGCAAAAATTATTGAAAGCCAGCTCCCGCAACTGAAAGAAAGATTAGCAAGCGTTGGAGTGCAATTCGATTCAATAAATCTGAACGAAGACCAAGCGGAAAAAGACTTAACTGAAAAAAAGCAATCTAAAAAAGAAGACAAAGAAAAGCAGAAAGAACTAAAAGCCCTGCAAGACTTTGTTAGCTCTTTAACTAAAGAAGAAAAAGAAATTGAGACGATAATCTAAAACGCAGGTAAAATCAAGTTTTTTCCAAGTTTTAGAAAATAGAAAATTCGCAATAAAAATTAGCTTTAATCATTTAATTTACTATTTTTTCACAATAACAAGGAGGTTCAAAAAATGTATATAAGTGATGTTGCGTCAACATTAAGGTATGGAACAACCTTCGCCTCGTCTGTCAAAGCGGACGATTTAAGCGATAAGGACAGGTTTTTGAAGTTGCTGATGGTCCAGCTTCAAAATCAAAATCCAATGTCCCCTTTGGAAAGTCAGGACTATACGGCGCAGCTCGCTCAGTTCTCTCAATTAGAACAGCTTAATGAAATTCGATCTTTGATGGAGCAACAGATTGAGACAAATTTAATTCTAACTCAGAATATTGCCAATAGCGCCCTGCCGGGCTTGCTCGGAAAAAATGCGAAAGCAGTATCTGATAAAATTAATTTTGACGGCGAAAATCCAGTCCCGCTTGGCTTTTTCCTACCATATCAAGCAGCGGAAGCAAGCATAACAATTAAAGACAGTGGCGGAAATATCGTTAACACTCTGTCTTTGTCAAATGATGATTTGCTTTACGGAAGCCATTCGATTGCCTGGGATGGAAAAGACCAAGATGGAAACGAACTCCCAAAAGGCAAATACAGTTTCGAGGTCAAAGCAACAAATGCTGCTGGCTCCTCTTTTGGAGCTGAAACCTACGCTTTTGGGACTATTGAAGCGTGCAGATTTACTGCAAATGGAACTGTGATTGTAATCAACGGCTTAGAGTATTCTTTAAGCGATATTACTGATATTTCAACAAATTAAGATGAAAGGAGTAAGCTGTTTTGCCGGATATAGAAGGAATAAGAGTTCCGTTTTTGCCGGCTGGCGGAATCCAAGAACTCGAGCGACAAACTAAATTCAGTCCAGATCTAAAAGTCAGGACAAGCTTTGAAGAAATTTTTAATAGCGAGCTTAGTAAGTTAAAATTCTCAGCTCATGCCCAAAATCGTATTAACAGCAGAGACATTGAAATTGACGATGAGAGCGTTCAGCGTTTAAATAACGCAGTTGAAAAGGCGAAAGAAAAAGGTTCAAAAGAATCTTTGGTGATCTTTGATGATAAGGCTTTTATTATTAATATACCAAGCAAAACAATCATCACTGCCCTCGACAAATTGCAGCTTAATAGCAATATTATTACAAATATTGACTCCGCTGTTTTTGCGTAAAAGAAGCCGGACCTTGCCCTCGGGCGGGAAGCTTCGCAATAGCTCTGATTGACCGATGAGCTATAAAAATAGAAAAACATAATATTTAGGATAAATAATTAACCAAGGAGGGTTATTATGTCATTAACAAGAGCTTTGACCAGTGGGATTAGCTCACTGCAATCGCATCAAAAGAAAATGGATGTCGTTTCCAACAATATTGCCAATGTCAATACTGTTGGCTATAAATCCAGTCGTGCATTATTTTCTGACGAGTTTAGTCAGATTCAAAAATTTGGACGCTCCGCCACTTCAGAAAGAAATGCTGGCGGGACGAATCCGCTACAATACGGCTTGGGCGTGCAAGTCGCCTCCGTTACCTTGGATATGAAGCAAGGAAACTTAGATATTACCGACCGTCCTCTTGATTTAGCTTTGCAAGGAGATGGCTTTTTTGTTTACAATATAAATGGAAAGCAGCTATATTCAAGAGCGGGAGCAATTTCTCGCGATACCGTCGGCAATCTTGTTGATTCAAGCACCGGCGCTTTTTTGCAAGGCTATAACGTTCAATTAGATGCAAACGGAAATACAATAAAAGATGAAAATGGAATTAACGCCATAAATTCCTCACTTTCAAATATCACCATTTCTCCAAGCACAATTTCCTCGCCAAGCCAAACGCAAAACGTTTCACTTGTTGGCAATCTAAGCTCAAGTAACGCAGTGGATTCCACTCGCGAAACAAGTATCAATATTTTCGACAATCAAGGTGGTGCCCACTCGCTTAAATTAATTTTTACGAAAACTGCAAATAGCAATGAATACAGTTTGACTACGGAAATTAACGGAACTGCGTTTGGGAGCGGCACAACGGTTACTTTCAATAGCGATGGAACCTTAGAAAGTCCTTCCGATATTACTATTAACGCCGCCGATTTGAATGGCGCACTTGGAACGGAATCTTTCGACCAAACTGCTCCAAAAAATATAACCGTCAAACTCGGAGAACAAGGCAATATTGCAAATAGTTTGACAAATTACGCTGGACTAAATACCGCAACTTTGAGCAGTCAAGATGGATACGAAGCTGGAACTATCAGAGATTTATCCGTAGATACTGACGGGCGAATCTGGGGCGCTTTTACTAATGGAAGGTCAGAGCTGCTTGGGCAGGTGGTGGTCGCAAAATTTGCAAACTCCGCAGGTTTGATAAAAGATGGGTCTAACTTTTTCTCCGTTTCACCGAACAGCGGGCTTGCAAACATTGGAACTGCTGGCGAAATCTTTCCTTCGACTTCTATCCACAATAATTCTTTAGAAATGTCTAATGTCGATTTGACAAAGCAATTCACAGATATGATTACAACTCAGCGCGGCTTTGAAGCTGCATCAAGAGTGATTACAGTAAGTGATTCTATGCTTGCCGAAATCAATATGCTTAAGAGGTAGTTTTAAATTTGCATTTTAGATGGACTCCACCTTCGGGGTGGAGTCCATCTTTTTTTCTACAATTTCCAATTTTTCCCCCGCTGGCGGGGGAAAAAGGGGGTGGATTAATTTCTTTGTATCCATAATTCTATGTTTTTAGTAAAACTGTTAATTAAAAAAAGGTGAATAAAAAGCACTAAGTAATTACAATATATAAAGATCCACCCCCTGCCCCCGCCAGCGGGGGATAAGTCCTTTTGCCATCTGCATTTTCAGATAAAAGTAAAAAAGCCGATGATTTAGTATTCATCGGCTTTTCTTTTGCTCCTGAGCACAGACTTGAACTGTGGACCCCCTGATTAACAGTCAGGTGCTCTGACCAACTGAGCTACTCAGGAATATTTAGAATACAAAATTATGAAAATTTTCTATTCTATGCAAATAATAATTTTAATTTTTTACTATTCTTCATACTGAAAACGGTGGAAAAAGCGAGTTTCATCAATTTTTAGATAATTCCTTGAAATAAATTCTAAAAATTTCTCCATTTTGCTTTTATTTTCGTTAAGCCAATTTTTAAACTCATCTTTTAAAACAGTTTGAAATAGCCAATAGCAATAGCTTTCAAACATATTGCTCTCAATTAAATTTTTCTGAAATTCAATTAACACATTTTGAAAAACGCTGTCCAGTCCATTTTCATACCAAAGAAGAACAAAATCTTTCCTTATTCGGTATAAATCTTTTATAGAAAACTCGCTTTTAGCGGAATCAATATTTTTTAAGAATGCCTTTTGAAAAATCTTTTGAAAAACTAATTGAAAGGGTAGAAATTCATAATCAATGTCGCCTTCTGTAACTATTCTAATGCCGGTGAACTCAACTTCTCCGAAAGCTAAATTTTCTTGCAACAAAGCCCCGATATATGTTTCGTATAAATTTTCTGCAATTTCAATATTTTTTTTCACATCACTTGAAAGGTTCAAAAAGATTTCTGCATAATGCAGAGCCCAGACCCGCTCTTGAGTTCTCGAATAGTAGAGCGACAAGCCATAATAATTATTGTGGTAGGCAGGGTCTTTTTTTACGCCTTGCTCCCAATAGCCAATCGCCAAGCGAATGTTGTCTCTATCGCTTTCGCAAAGTCCTCTTTCAAAATAGAGTCGTCCCGAGTTTGGGAAACGCTCCAGCCCCTCGTCATACACTCTAATTGCATCTTCTTTGTTATCTAAAAAATCATAACTATTTCCAAGTAATTGGTAAATAAGCTCATAAGAATCATCTCTTTTGATAAGCGGCTCTAAAATTTCGATAACAGATTCATAGTCTTCGCGTTTATAATAAGCAAGCGCTCTTTCGTAAGGGTAAGTAATGTTGTCTGGGTCAAGTTTTTCAGCTTCCAAGAAAATTTTTATAGCTTCAATAAGCTCTCCCTCGTTTATCAACTCAACGCCTTTTAAAGCTAATTTATGGGCTTTTTCTTTTTCGTCATCTGCATTTAGAAACTGAAAGCCAAGAAAAAATGAAACAAAAGTAATAAAAAATAGAATTTTATTTAGTTTCATAGTAAATTTTTCCATAATTTAAATTGCTTATTTTTACAAATATAATAAAAATAATGAATAGAAGGAATCTTTTAAAGTTAGCTACTGCATCGCTCTTAATGTCAAAGTTTAGTTATAATTTGAGCTTTGCAGAGAGCAAAAGTCGAGTGAAAGCAAAAAAACTTGAAAGGGGCGATAAAGTTGGTTTAATATGCCCGGCAACTGCGGTGAGCGACCCAGGCGATTTGGAAAAAGCTCTTGAAATAATTAATTATTATGAGCTGGAGGTGGCTATTGGGAGCTCTGTAAAAAAGGGGGCTGGATATAAAAGCAGAACGATTGAAGAGCGAGTTGAGGATATGCACCAGTTTTTTGCTGATGATAGCATAAAAGCAATTTTTTGCATTCGAGGCGGCTATGGCTCTGCTCAGCTGCTTGATTCCATTGATTATGATTTAATTCGCAATAATCCAAAAATTTTCTGTGGATATAGCGACATCACAGCTTTGCTCAATGCGATTAATCAAAATACTGGGCTACTGGTTTTTCATGGCCCGATGATGCTTTCTGCTTTTACCCCTTTTACCGCGAAGTATTTTGAGGCAGTATTTTTCAATAACGAAGCCCCAATAGAGATGGCAAATCCAATCCACAGCTCTGGGATTCGCAATCCATACCCAACGCGAACCATTGTCTCGGGCAAGGCAAGCGGGGAGTTGGTGGGCGGGAATCTTACTTTGATTTCTACAACGCTTGGAACGCCTTATGAGATTGACACAAAAGGGAAAATTTTATTTTTAGAAGAAGTGGGGGAGGAGCCTTATCGCATAGACAGAATGCTTACACAACTGCGTCTTGCTGGAAAATTCAAAGATGCCAAAGGGATTGTGTTCGGGGATTGCGTGGATTGTGGCTTCGGAAAATTTGAATCCTCGCGAGTATGGGATTTCACTTTTGGGGAAGTTCTTGATAATTATTTTGCAAAATTGGAAATACCCGTGTTTTCTGGTTTGCTCATCGGACACAGTGCAAATCAAATCACTTTGCCAATAGGAGCGGAAGTCGAGCTTGACGCAAAGAATTGCAAACTAACTTTATTAGAAAGCGCGCTGGCATAGAAAAAAGAATTTCAGTTTTTTTATTTTTTACTTAAAATTAATGCGACTATAAAAAAGACTGTTTGAATTAAAATAATTACTGCTCCTGTCGGTAAATCCATTTGAATTGAAGCGATTAGACCGATAAAAGAGCTAAGAACCCCGATGATGATTGAATAAATTGTCATCTGATAAAAAGTAGAAGAAATAAGGCGAGAGCTGGCTGCTGGTATCACTAAAAATGCCGTGAGAAGCACTATCCCTACCACTTTTATTGAAACTACAATCGTTACAGAAATTAAAATAGAAAGCAAATAATCGTCTTTTACAACAGAAACTCTATCTGCCTGGGCAAGCTCTGCATCAAAAGTTGCATAAGCCCACTTTTTCCACTGAGAAAAAAAGGTAGCAACGGAAAGCAAAGCAAGTAAAAGACTGAAAAGCAAGTCGATTTTTTGAACTGAAAGAATAGACCCGAAAAGATAAGTAAAGGCATCGCTGGTATAACCTTTCTTTAAAGATAAAAATATAATACCAAGCGCAACGGAAAGGGAAAAAAGAATTCCAATTGAGGTGTCGCCGCTTAATTTTGATTTTTCTTTTAAATAAACGATAAGAATAGAAATAATGATGGTGAAAGGAAGGGCGACCCAAAGCGGTTCGGTTTCCAGCAAAATCCCAAGAGCAGCTCCACCAAATGCAGAATGAGCAAGCCCGCTCCCAAGAAAGCTGAGCTTCCTTTGAACGATAAAAACGCCATAATAGCTTGTTACAAAACCTATCAAAATCCCCGCCACAGCAGCTCTTTGTATAAAAGCTAAACTAAATATTTCAATCATTTCTTTTTACTCCAAAAATCATTTCGTGCTTGTGTCCAATATGCCCAAAGGCTTGGCGGAGATTTTTTTCCTCAAATGCGATTTTAGGCGGCGCATAGCAAATTTGACAGCAATTCAGCATCAAAACATAATCAGCGTGATGATAAGCGGCTTCCCAATCGTGAGTTACCATCAAAACAGTTGCATTGCTTTCTTCTTGATATTTCCCAATTAAGCTATTCAAATCATATTCGCTTGCTTGGTCGATTCCCGTTGCAGGCTCGTCTAAAATCAATAATTTTGGCTTTCTTACTATGCTTCTTGCAAGGTATATCCTTTGAAGCTCGCCACCAGAAAGCTTGCTCAAAGGGCGTTTTGAAAGATGCGAAGCAGCAACTTTTTCCAGTGCGTCTAAGCAGATTTCCCTTAATTTTTTATCAAATTTTTGAGGCCAAAAACCCAGCACACCTGTTGCAACAAGCTCAATCGGCAAGGCTGGAAAGCTCCTGTCCAATGTTTTTATTTGGGGGACGTATCCAATGTCAGTTCTTTTAACCTGTTTTGCTTCTTGTCCAAAAATTTTGATACTGCCAGAGTTTAGCTCGACCAAGCCAAGTATTGCTTTAAGTAAAGTGGATTTTCCTCCTCCATTGGGTCCGACTACTGTTGCGATGTCTCCTTCTTCAATTTGAAAAGAAACCTTGCACAGCGCGTTGTGAGTGCCAAATCGAATGCTTGCATTTTCAACGATAACTGCTTTATTTCCCATTAATTTCCCAATGCCTGTTTCAAAATACGTGCATTATAAAGGATAAGGTCCCAGTATGAATTTCTGCCCTCAACTCCTCCGTTTGGATCGAGAGTGTAAATATTGAGTTGAGCAGCTTCGGAAATTGCTTTTGCTGGCTTGTCTGGCAGTTGTGGCTCTGAAAAAATTGCTTTTGCGCCGCTTTGCTTAATTTTTTCAATTAAATTAGCTAAATATCGCGGACTTGCCTCTTTTCCGGGCGAAAGCTCGATTGCGCCTGCATAATTCAAGTTATAGCGTTTAAGCATATAAAGAAAAGAGGGGTGGAAAAGGAAAACATTTTCGCCTGCAATGTCTTTTAGCAATACTTCAACCTGCCTGTGCAGTAAATCGAGACGTTTTTCAAAAGCAGCGGCGTTAATTTGGTAAGAGCTGCTATTTTCTGGGTCAAGCGCCGACAAAGTATCTACTAATTTGGGCAGCATTGCTTTCACGGTAAGCGGGTCAGTCCAAAAATGCGGGTCTACATCGCCATGATGATGTTCGTGCTTATCATTTTCAGAAGTGCTATGATTTTCGTTAAAATAAAGAATATTTTCTTTAGGAACAAAATCAATTAGCCTAATAAAAGATTTTGCGGGCAGTTTTTCCGCCCAAGAATCTAAGTGAGGAGAAACGTAAAAAAGGCACTTTGCAATTTGAACTCTACTAATATCCGTTGGTTTGGGATAATATGTGTGGGGCGATGCGCCCGGCGGCACGATGTTGATTACTTTCCCTTTTGTCCCAACTATATGCTCTAAAATAAATTGCGAAGGGAAATTTGTAGTTACGTAAATTGGATTGTTTTGCCGAGAGCTGCAATTTGTCATAAGAAGTAAAAGCAGAGCGAAAATCCCAAATATTCTCATTGTTTTATTCCTTTTTAAGTATGTATTTTAGCAAAAATATTTATAAAAATCTATAATTCAAAACTAAGCAAAGAATTTTTATAAAGAGTTGATTGAGTTGAAATTATTTTTTTTATTTGA
>JAAYJM010000100.1 GCA_012522895.1 Ignavibacteria bacterium | reverse complement strand
ATTTAAAGCAGAATATAAAGAATTTGTCGGAAAGGCAAATACAAGATTTTTTTATAAGTATTTATGAAAAAAATTATCGGACTAAGCAGCTTTTAGACGCAATTTACAAGCAAAGGCTGAACGATTTTTCTGAGATTTCTAATTTTCCTAAAAAGCTTAGGGAGGAAATCGCAAAGAACTTTACTTTAAATACGCTTAACTTAGTTAAGATGGCGGATTCTTTTACTGAACGAAAAGAAAGCGATAGGGTGGAGGGGATTGGCTTAAATTGCGGCGCCCAAAAATTTTTATATGAGCTTCAAGATGGACAAAGGATTGAAACCGTTATAATCCCAGCGGAAAAGCGAAACACGATCTGCCTTTCTACTCAGGTTGGCTGCCCAATTGCTTGCAAATTCTGCGCATCGGGCAAAATTCCTTTTCTTAGAAATTTAGAGATTGCAGAAATCATTGACCAACTTCTAATTAGTGAAAAAACAAGCAATAGCAAAATTTCAAATATCGTTTTTATGGGAATGGGCGAGCCGCTTTTGAATTATGAAAATCTTATTAACTCTATAAAAATATTTTTAAAGCAACTAAATTTTTCAAGAACTAAAATCACAGTTTCAACAGTTGGGCTTGTTCCAGAAATAATCAGGCTTGCTAAAGAGGGACTGCGTCTAAAACTTGCTATTTCTCTTCACGCAACAAACGATTATAAAAGGGAAAAGATTATTCCAATCGCAAAAAAATATCAACTAAAAGACTTGTTAGATGCTGTGAAATTTTATTATAATTCTACTTCTGTTCCAATTACCTATGAATATATTGTGTTTGAAGGGTTTAACGACACAAGCGAGGACATTAAGCGGCTTTCTAAAATCGCAAGAATGGTCAACTCCACAATCAACCTTATTCCTTTCAATGATATTTCTTTTACCAATGCTGAAAACCTTGATTTGAATTTAAAAGCAGCAAGCCCTGAAAAGATTGTAGATTTTGCTGAACGATTAAGGAAACTTGGCGCAGTAGTGAACATTCGCAATTCAAGTGGAGCAAGTATTTTCGCAGCTTGCGGCCAGTTAGCGAGATATTTCATTAAATAATTGAAAATATGTTTGGACCTTGATTTTTTTCAAGTCGTTTTCTATTCGCTCAAAATGATTGAAAGAGAAATTTAGCGCAATCACAGCTCAAACTGCCGCTTACAAATTCTTTTCCCAATCAAGAGAGGTTTTTGTCATATCGTCAAGCGTGTATTTTGCCTGCCAGTCTAATACTTTATTGGCTTTCTCAGAATTTGCATATATTTTTTCTACATCGCCGGGCCGCCGAGCTACAATTTCGTAGGGCAGTGGTTTCTCCAAATTCTTATTCATACTTTCAATAACCTCAAGAACGCTGTTTCCTGTTCCAGTGCCAATATTAAAAATATCGTAGAAGCAGCTTTCCTGCTTGAAAAGCCAATCTAATGCTTTAATATGTGCAACTGCCAAATCGCTGACGTGAATATAGTCCCGAATAGCAGTGCCGTCTTTTGTGTTGTAGTCGCTGCCGTAGACAAACAATTTTTCACGTTTTCCAAGGGCAGCCTGAGTAACAAGCGGCATTAAGTTGTTGGGGGTGCCTTGCGGAAGCTCACCCAATAGGGCAGAGGGGTGGGCGCCAACGGGGTTAAAATACCTCAAAGAAATGGCTTTTATCTTTGCGCCAGACTGAATTGTATCGAAAATGACATCTTCGGAAATCTTTTTTGTGTTTCCATAAGGAGAAGCAGCTGGCTTGAGAGGAGTTTTTTCAGTTACGGGCAGAAGATCTGGCTCGCCATAAACAGTGCAGGAGGAGGAAAAAACGAGATTTTGACAATTTGCTTCGTTCATACATTCGAGCAAATTGATAAGTCCCATTACATTGTTCTTATAGTATTCAAGCGGCTTTGCAACGGATTCCGCCACCGCTTTATATGCAGCAAAATGAATGACAGCGGAAATCCCGCTATGCTGCTTAAAAACATCAGTTAAAGCGTTTTTGTCGCAAACGTCTATTTCAAAAAAAATGGGTTCTTTGCCTGTAATCTTTTTTATTCTATCCAAAGTTTTCGGGACAGAATTGGAAAGATTATCAACAATAATCACATTATAGCCACAATTAAGCAGTTCAACAGCAGTATGCGAGCCAATATACCCCAGCCCGCCAGTAATAATTATAGAGGACATTTTCACCAACAAACACAAAATATTTCACAAATATACAAAATATTTTGGTGGCTGTTCAATTAATAGCATAAAAGCTTAATGTAAAACATAGCTCATTAAGAGAGTATAAAGAAAAGCGAAGAATGCCAAACAGAATCAGTTGATAAGAAAATCAATAGTAAAAAAAGAGCTAAATTGTTAATTTAAACTTAAACTGAAAAAGTTCTAATTCTCTTTGCTGTTTATATAATTGATTATACTCTCAGCATACACTTGAGGTATGGAAGACTTTTCTGTAATGCAATTCCAATCTTCATTATTCTTTTTAAAATAGAATGTAGACAACGTAATAGCTGATGTTCCATAATTTACAGCTTGAAACTCAATTAAATAAAACTTTTTATCGCTATAACAAATATCTAATGAGATATTCGGTAAGTTAAATCTATCTCTTAAGTTATAGGCATAATCCAATACTTCAATTGGAAAATCTTTATCTGCAATAAAATTCCCGCTTCCAGAAGAACGAAAGTCATTTTTTCTAGTGTATCTCTTTAATATAAATGCTTTATCCCAATAAATTAAAACCTTCCAATCATTTTGTAAATTTGGAATAAATTGCTGTATAATAAATTTTTTACGATATCTCGATTCCAATTTATAACCCTTAAAATAATATTTTCTTGCGATATCTTTCAAATCACCATATAAGTTAAATGTCCTGCTTATCTTTTTTGATTTCTTTATCAATTCATTAAAGTCATTTGCTAAAAACACTCCTTTACTCATAGCACCTTCAGCAGTCTTTATCACGTATTTATCCCATTTTCTTAGTTCGTTTTCATATTTATAAATGTCTTCTAAAACACCAATTTTAAAACTATTAAGTGGTTCAATACCACTGCTTAAAGTAAGGTCTCTTAAAATTTCCATAAAGACTTTGTTATTATTTGCTCTAAGGAATTCATAGTCAGGAATTAGTTTTGCTCCTTGCAAATGCAATCCTAAAATTATGTCTTCTATGTAAGATTTATAATAATACCCTACATCTTCAGTAGAAGTGTATAAAACATATTCATTATTAAAGTCCATTTTCCTAAAATCTATATCAGAAAATTGTAATAAATTTACCTCAAACCCTGCTTCGTTAAAATACTTTTTTAAGAGTCCTTTATCCATACCGCTACGATAAGGAATGCAGTCAGCTTGGCTTACAAATACATCTTTATATGTTGAAATAATATGAATTGTTTTAGTCTTCATTTTAAAACCTTTCTTTTTATTAGGAAAATTATTTCTTTGAATGTGATTTTTGGGTGAAAAATAAAATTGATATATACTTCGATAGCTATGTATTCTTGAATTTTATTTTGGAGCTGATATTGTTAGACATTTTCCAGTAAAAGAAAAGAAATACTATTCCATAAGCTATTCTTGTAAAGCTAAGGTTAATTGCTGCTCCATTCACATTAAATAACGAAACAAATATAAATGAAGTTATAAAACCTAATATTGATATATAAAATGTAATTTTCATAACAAGTTTGTCTTGCTTTTTAATTATAAGGAAATTATTTCCATAAATAGACATTAACCCAAACCCTAGTGTTCCAAATGTCAATATTCTAATAAGTAGCGTTACCTCACTTACAGAATTATGCACAAGCAGGTTCGAAATAATACCCGCAAATAAAAACATTAAAATACACATAGAAATGCTTACTACAAGAACGATATTTCTGTAAATATAATGCTTTTCAAAATTTCTATTAAGAAAAGGGAAAAAAGTTCTAGAAAGCATTGATATGACCATATTACTAATTTCAGAAACAAACTTTGCAGTAGAGAGTAAACCTACTGCAAAATCTGAGGAATATAAGCCTAAAATAAAAGTTGTAGAATTGTTATATAAATTTGGTAAGAATTGATTTGCAAATAAAGCAAAGCCACTCTTAAGAGTATTTATATACTCTTTTAT
>JAAYJM010000099.1 GCA_012522895.1 Ignavibacteria bacterium | reverse complement strand
GTATTATATTAAACATTGAAATCATTTTAGTTTTATAATTATTAGTAATCATTTTTTTATTTATGAAGAAAAAAAAGTATTTCATTTTAGCTGGGTTTTTGATTGTTGTTTTAATAGCTGCCTGGCAACTGTTTTTTAAACAAGCAAGCGAAAACGATATATTGATTAAACCAAGCTATGGAAAATTTATTCAAACCGTCAGTTCCACAGGTGAGCTCCAAGCAAAGAATTCTATCGAAATAATGGGCCCCTCCAACGCAAGAACTGTCAATATCTGGCAAATGAAAATCACGCGGCTCGTTGACGAAGGGACACAAGTAAAAACAGGCGATTTCGTTGCAGAACTTGATAAAACTGAAATTATGGGTAAAATTAAAGACGTTGAGCTTAATATTGAAAAATTTGAATCGCAATACCTACAAACTCAACTTGACAGCACTTTATCGCTTTCCGCAGCAAGAGATGAAATCGAAAATATGAAGTATTCCTTAGAAGAAAAAATATTATTAAAAGAGCAATCAAAATATGAACCGCCTGCAACTATTCGCCAAGTAGAAATTGACTATGACAAAGTTGAAAGAGCGCTCAGCCAAGCCAAGAAAAATTATGAAACAAAAGTAAAACAGGCAAAAGCAAAAATTTCTGAGGTCGGAACAGATTTATCTAAAGAAAGGCAAAAGTATTCCAGCTTAGTAGAAATACTACAGGAATTTACAATACTTGCGCCCTCCGATGGTATGGTGATTTATGCAAGAGAGTGGAATGGCTCAAGGCGTGTGGTTGGCTCAACTGTTAGCACTTGGGATCCTGTGATTGCCACTCTTCCAGACCTTTCTTCAATGCAATCAACAACTTACATTAATGAAGTTGATATTCAAAAAGTGAAGCTCGAGCAAAAAGTTCTAGTAAAGCTTGATGCAGCCCCTAATAAATTTCTCACAGGCACCGTTACCAGAGTTGCCAACATTGGAGAACAAAGAAAAAACTCCGATTCAAAAGTGTTTGAGGTGCTTATTCAAATCAATGAAAAAGACACTACACTTTTACCTTCTATGACAACAAGCAATGAAATAACGATCGCAGCACTTGAAAACGCAATTTATATTCCTATTGAGTGTGTCCATAGTGAAGAAGCAAAAGGGAAAAAGCTGAATTTTGTTTTTAAGAAAAATGGAAAAGAAACCGTTAAGCAACAGGTAGAACTTGGCATAATGAACGAAAACTATGCTGTTATAAAAAGAGGTGTTGGACGCGATGATTTTATTTACCTGAATACTCCCGATAGGCCAGAAAAAATTAATGTTTCCTATTTAGCAAATTAGCCGATGAAAGTTTTTTTATATAATTTTCTAATTGCAAGCGAGGCAATTCTTCAGAATAAGTTAAGGGCTGTGCTAACTTCTCTTGGTATAATTTGTGGAGTCGCCTCTGTTATTGCTATGCTTGCTATTGGCAAGGGAGCTGAGCAAGAAATTCTTGAAAAAATGAGACTACTCGGAACAAATAATATTATAATTAAACCACTTGATTTGAACAAAAAAAGTGAAGCTTCCGAGGAATCAAGCGATACAAAAAAAAGTGAAAAGAACAAATATACCCCAGGACTAAACCTCAACGATGCTAGCAGTATTGAAGATTTGCCAAACGTAGAAGCAGTAAGCCCTGAACCTGTTATTGAAACGCTTGCTTTGAGGGAAGGAGTAAAATACAATATCAATTTGGTTGGGATTAAAGCAGATTATTTTAAAACAAATAGTTTTAATATAAAGAGCGGAAATAATTTTTTAAGTAAAAATATTGAATTAGCTGAACCAGTTTGTATTATTGGTGCTGCTGTCCGTACTAAGCTATTCCCTACAGAAGACCCTTTGGGAAAGTCTATTAAATGCGGGCATCTTTGGTTAAAAGTAATTGGAGTATTAGAAGAAAAAAATATTTCTAAAGAAAACTTACAAAATCTCGGCATAAGAAACTACAACTTTGAAGTATATGCTCCAATTTCAACTATCTTGTTAAGATTTAAAAATCGGTCTTTAATCACTAAGCAAAGTCTTGCCACTGGCGCTAGTAATGGCGAAGATGAAGAAAGCAATAAAGACATTAATCTCAATCAGTTAGATAAGATTGTTGTCTCGGTAGACAAAAGCGAAAATGTTACTGTGATCAGTGAAATTATTGATAGAATGCTTTTTAGACGGCATAATGAAGTTCGCGATTTTGAAATAATTGTGCCAGAGCTTCTTCTTCAACAAGAGCAAAGGACAAAGCAAGTATTTAATTTTGTTCTTGGGGCTATTGCTTCAATTTCGCTTATCGTTGGTGGAATTGGTATAATGAATATTATGCTTGCCTCGGTGCTTGAAAGAACAAAAGAAATTGGCGTCCGACTTGCAGTGGGAGCAAAGCAAAACGATGTTTTACTTCAATTTTTAAGCGAAGCTGTTGCGATCAGCTTAACTGGAGGAATTCTTGGGATCGTCCTCGGCATTGTTGCAAGCGTGATAATAGAGAGTTCTACTGGAATCAAAACAATAGTATCACCTTTTGCAGTCCTAATATCATTTTTCGTTTCTATAAGCGTTGGTCTTATTTTCGGAATTATGCCAGCCAATCGCGCATCAAAGCAGCACCCAATCGACCTTTTAAGATATGAGTAAGGCTTCGCTTTTGATCGCTTAAAAAAATAATATGGACTTATTTACAAATATCGAACTAAACCGTCCCAAAAGATTAATTTATAAAAAAGATTTATTAGCAATAAATAACTTAAAAAGTATATTTAGAGAAATACGCGATTATTTTGCTGGAAATGTAACAGGCATTACAAGAGATGAAAAAATAGCTCAGAACATAATGCGGCTTTTGTTCTGTAAAATTTACGATGAACTGCAAGCATCTGAAAATGATTTAGTTGAATTCGGAAATAGACCCAACGAGGATATTACTGAGTTTAATTCAAGAATTAACAATCTTTTTTTTAAAGTTCAAAATAATTATTCAGATATTTTTGAAAAAGATGAGCAACTTGAAATCCCAAAAAAAGAATTGTCTTTCATCGTCTCTAAGATGGAAGACTATTCTATTTTAGATGCAGATAGAGATATCATTGCTGATGCTTTTGAAGAATTGATTGGCACTACTTTTCGAGGCGGCGAAGGACAATTTTTTACGCCAAGAAATATTGTTCAAATGATGATAGAGGTTCTATCTCCTTCAGCTTCGGAAAAAATATTAGACCCTGCTTGTGGAAGCGGTGGGTTTTTAGCTCATATTCTTAAGCACTTTTTAAAAAACAACGGTAAAGAACATTTTATATATGGTATAGACAAAGATTTATTTTTATCTCGCTTAGCAAAAATTTACCTTACCCTTCTCGGTGAAAGCGATTATCATATATTTTGCGAAAACAGTTTAGAAGAGGCTCATAATTGGAAAAATGACACGCAAAATCATATTGAGCTTGGGAAGTTTGACATTGTATTAACCAACCCTCCCTTTGGAGCGAAAATCCCTGTAGTTGGAGCAAACTTACTCCGCCAATATGAATTAGGCTACTTTTGGTCAAAATATGACAATCAATGGTATAAAAGCGATAATTTACGAGAAAAACAGCCGCCACAAATCCTTTTTATAGAGAGAATTATACAGCTACTAAAAGATGGCGGAAGGGCTGGTATTGTGCTTCCAGATGGTATTTTTGGTAATCCTTCCGATCGTTATATTTGGGAATATATAAAAAAACATAGTTCTATTATTGGCGTTGTTTCGCTTTCCCAAGAAGCATTTCAGCCAAGCACACACACAAAAACGAGCATCTTGTTTCTCGAAAAAAAACCTCACAACAGAAAAAATATTTTTATGGCTATAGCAAACACCGTCGGTCATAATAAAAATGGAAAAGAAATATTTAGAATTAACAAAGACGGCTCTTTTATTTTTGACAAAGAAGGGAACAAAATTCTTGATGATGAAACACCAGCAATTTCCTCAAATTTTAACAAATTTTTAAAAAATCAAGATTTTTCAGAAAGTCATCTCGGCTTTTCAATTTTAACTGATGAAATTAAAGATAATATTTTCATACCAGAAAGCTATGACCCTGAACTAAAGCAAAAACTATTGAGCTTAAAAAAAAGCGGAGAGTTTGAATTAATTACTATTGGCGATTTGATAAATAAGGGCATTTTACAGATGAAAAGAGGGAACGAAATTGGCTCCCAGCATTATGGAACTGGAAATGTGCCTTTTATTAGAACTACTGATATTGTTAACTGGGAAATTAAGATTGACCCTATAAAAGCTGTCGCTGAGGAAATCTATGAAAAGTATAAAATTTTGCAAGATGTTTCCGAAAACGATATTCTTTTTGTTAGCGATGGCACTTTTCTTATTGGGAAAAGTGCAATGGTTACAAAGTTAGATGAAAAATGTATTATTCAAAGTCATTTACGAAAATTTCGATTATTGCAAAATCAAAGGCTATCTCCATACTACTTTTTTTATTTGCTTAACTCAAAATTCGTCCAAGAGCAAATCGAAAAGCAAACTTTCGTCCAAGCAACTTTATCGACATTGGGCAATAGAGTTTTAGAGCTAGTATTGCCAATTTCTACTGATCAGAGTGAAATTGAAAAAATCTCTAGTGAAGTTAAGGAGATTATTGAAGCAAAATGCAAATTAAGAGAAAAATCAATAGAACTGATTGAAAACAGCATTTAAACATAATACAAACAAGTAATTTCCTTCTTCAGTTTAGTCCTATATTTGATATGCCCTCTCTATTCAAAATAGTTAACGTTTCAATTTTATAATTTCCCAAAAAATCCTTAAACCACTGCAAACTATTCTAAATTATGGAGGATATGCCCCATTTTATGTTTTTTTGTAAATAAGTAATTTTTATTACAAGAATTTGGTTCTGCCTCCAAGGGAATTCGCTCCACTACATTTAAACCATAACTTTCCAAGCCAACACGCTTTTTGGGATTGTTTGTGATTAGCCTCATATTCTTCACATTCAAATCGACAAGGATTTGAGCTCCAATGCCATAATCCCTTGGGTCTGGTTCAAAGCCCAACTCTTCGTTTGCCTCAACAGTGTCCAATCCTTCTTCTTGAAGTTTATACGCCTTTACTTTATTGATTAAGCCAATCCCCCGTCCCTCCTGCCTCATATAAAGCAAAACGCCTTTGCCTTCCTTTTCTATCATTTGCATTGCTGAATGGAGCTGATAGCCGCAATCGCAGCGAAGCGAACCAAACAAATCTCCCGTCAAGCACTCCGAGTGGACACGAACTAATATATTTTCTCCCTCGTGCCATTCCCCTTTTACCAAAGCAATATGCTCCTTGCCGTCAAAAGTATTCATATAAACTTTCATTTGAAAATCGCCATATTGCGTTGGAAGATGCGCAGTAGCAACGCATTTCACAAGGCAGTCTCTATTTAGCCGATATGCAATTAAATCTTTTACAGTAATAATTTTTAAATTGTAGGCTTCTGCAAATTTGAAAAGGTCAGTCTTACGAGCCATAGAGCCGTCTTCGTTCATAATCTCACAAAGAACTCCAACAGATTTAAGTCCGGCGAGCCGCATCAAATCTACTGCTGCTTCGGTATGCCCAGCTCGACGAAGCACTCCTTCTTTAACAGCAATAAGGGGAAAAATATGCCCGGGACGTCCTAAATCCTCTGGCTGAGTGGATTTCGAGGCAAGCGCCCTCACGGTTGCAGCTCTATCGAAAGTGGATATTCCGGAGCTTGTGCCGTGAATATAATCAACGGAAACTGTAAAATTAGTGCCATGGAGGGCAGAGCTTTCCCGCACCATTGTATCCAATTTCAGTTTTGCCGCTCTTTCTTCGGTCAAAGCAACGCAGATTAGCCCCCTTGCTTCTTTGCACATAAAATTTATTAAATCCGGAGTGCAAAGCTCGGCAGCGCAAATTATATCGCCTTCATTTTCTCTGTCCTCATCGTCCATTACAATTATCATTTTGCCAGAGACTAAATCTTTTAGAG